>NZ_LTCZ01000230.1:0-3067 GCF_001583455.1 Rhodococcus sp. LB1
GCCGTCGGCGATCGTGGTGTTGGATTCGTTGCCGCTGACTCCGGCGGGGAAGCTGGACCGCAACGCCCTGCCCGCACCGGTATTCGCCGCACGCTCGGCCGACATCGTGCGCCCGAGAACGGTCACGGAGGAGATCCTCCTCGGGATCTTCCGCGACGTCCTCGGCCTACCCGAACTGGGCGTCGACACCAGCTTCTTCGAACTCGGCGGCAACTCCCTGATGGCCACCCAGGTCGTGTCCCGCGTGAACGCCGCCCTCAGTGTGCGGATCGGGGTCCGGGACCTGTTCCAGTCGCCGTCGGTGTCGCAGCTAGCGGTCGCGGTGGCGAACACGAGCCCACAATCCGACCCGCGTCCGGTGCTCGAAGCACGGGACCGCCCCGCCTGCGTGCCCCTCTCCGTTGCGCAGCAACGGATGTGGTTCCTCAACCAGTTCGACACGACCTCGGCCGCCTACAACCTGCCGATCGCCCTGCGGCTCACCGGAGATCTCGACCGGGAAGCCCTGCGAGCGGCGCTCGGCGATGTCCAGGAACGGCACGAAGCGCTGCGCACCGTCTACCCCGACACCCCTGACGGACCCCACCAGCTGATCCTGCCCGCCGCGAGCGTGCTGGCCGACACGGCTCCGATCGATGTCGACGCCGAGTCGCTCACCGCCACGGTGACGGCACTCGGCGGTGCCGGATTCGACCTCAGCGCCGACATACCGCTGCGCGCCGGACTGTTCCGGGAGGCGCCCGACCGGCACGTTCTCGTCCTCGTGGTTCATCACATCGCCGCCGACGGCTGGTCGATGACACCGCTGGCCGCCGACGTGATGGTCGCGTACGCGGCGCGCGCCGCCGGTCACGCACCCACCTGGGCGCCGCTCCCGGTGCAGTACGCCGACTACAGCCTCTGGCAGCGGGACCTACTGGGTTCGGAGGACGACCCGAACAGCCTGTCCGCCAGGCAGATCGCCCACTGGCAGGCGGCGATCGCCGGTCTGCCGCAGCTGATCGAGCTGCCCACCGACCGGACACGGCCCGCCGAGATGTCCCACCGGGGCGGGCGTGTCGAGTTCACGATCCCGGCCGACGTGCACGGGCGTCTCGTCGATCTCGCACAGAGCACCGGCACGACGCCGTTCATGGTGACGCACGCCGCGCTGGCGGTGCTGCTCCGCCGTCTCGGCGCCGGATCGGACATCGTGATCGGGACCCCCGTCGCGGGACGCGGCGAGGAGGCGCTCGACCACCTCGTCGGCATGTTCGTCAACACCCTCGTGCTCCGCACCACCGTCGACCCCGGCGACACGTTCGGTGACGTACTCGCCCGCACCCGCGACGCCGACCTCGCCGCGTTCCAGCACGGCGACGTCCCGTTCGAGCGCCTCGTGGAGGTGCTCGGCCCCGCCCGGTCGTCGGCACACCACCCGCTGTTCCAGGTGATGCTTACCTTCCAAAACACGGCGAACACCCGGGTGGAACTCGACGGACTCGAGGTCGAGGCCGCCGAGATCGACGTCCACGTGGCGAAGTTCGACCTTCAACTCACCGTCGTCGAGCAGTTCGACTCCGCCGGCGCCCCCGCCGGGCTGGCCGTGCAACTGTCCTATGCGACAGACCTGTTCGACGAGGACACCGCCGTGTCGATCGGAGAACGGTTCGGCCGGCTCCTCGACGTGGTCGTCGACAACCCACCGATCGTGGTCGGCGATATCGACCTGCTCGACGCGGACGAGCGGTCCGCCCTCACGGCGGCCAACGCAACGCACCACCCCGTGCCGGCGGACACCCTGGTGTCGTTGTTCGCTGCCCAGGCCGCCGCCACTCCCGACGCCGTTGCGCTGGTATTCGAGGACCGGTGGCTGACCTACGCCGAATTCGACCAGCGCACCGACCGCCTCGCCCGCTACCTGATCAGAAGCGGTGTGGGACCGGAGTCCGTCGTCGCGGTCGGGATGCGGCGATCGATCGATCTGCTCGTCGCCATCTACGCGATCGTGAAGGCGGGAGCCGCGTACCTGCCGATCGATCCCGATCACCCCGCCGAGCGCACGGCATACGCGCTCGACACCGCCCAGCCGGTGTGCGTGCTGACGCGCGCCGCCGACGACACCACCTTCACCACCGCGGCACCGGTGGTGAACATCGACACCCTCGACCTCCCCGACGAGGACTCGGCACCGATCTCCACCGCGCTCACCACCGACAACACGGCGTACGTGATCTTCACGTCCGGGTCGACGGGCCGGCCGAAGGGGGTCGCCGTCACCCATGGTGCGATCGTGAACCGCCTGCTGTGGATGCAGCACGAATACCGGCTGACTTCGGACGACGCGGTGATTCAGAAGACTCCGGTGACGTTCGACGTGTCGGTGTGGGAGCTGTTCTGGCCGCTGCAGGTCGGTGCCACGCTGGTGATCGCCGCACCGGACGGACACCGCGATCCGCGGTACCTGACAGGGCTGATACAGGAACGTCACGTGACGACCACCCACTTCGTGCCGTCGATGTTGTCGGTGTTCACTGCCGAACCTGCTGCGGTGGTGTGTGATTCGTTGCGGTTGGTGTTCTGTTCGGGGGAGGCGTTGACGCCGGAGCAGGTGTTGCGGTTCCGGGCGGTCAGTGGTGCCGATCTGCACAATTTGTATGGTCCGACGGAGGCCGCGGTCGATGTCACGTTCTGGGAGACCGGTGCGGCGGATGTCCATTCGGTGCCGATCGGGCGTCCGGTGTGGAACACGCAGTTGCATGTGCTCGATTCGCGGTTGCATCCGGTGCCGTACGGGGTGGCGGGGGAGTTGTATCTGGCGGGGGATCAGCTGGCGCGGGGGTATCTGGATCGTCCGGATCTGTCGGCGGATCGGTTCGTGGCGAACCCGTATGTGGTTGGTGGGCGGATGTATCGGACGGGGGATCTGGTGCGTCGCCGCCGTGATGGGGTTGTGGAGTATGTGGGGCGTACCGATTTCCAGGTGAAGTTGCGGGGGCAGCGGATCGAGTTGGGGGAGGTCGAGACGGCGCTGGAGACGCATCCGGATGTGATGCAGGCGGTCGTGGTGGTGCACCGCGACGACCGC
>NZ_LTCZ01000231.1:0-2316 GCF_001583455.1 Rhodococcus sp. LB1
CAACCGATCGGCGTCGGTGACGCTCGCGCCGGGGAAGTCGGTCAGGTCCAGGTCGTCGATGGTGACCACGTCGACGCCGGACGGAAGTGCGGGCTGATCCGCGGTAGTGGTCAGGACGCGAACCGGCCCGGCGGACTGCAGCACGTACCCGATGCGGTCGGCGGGGTGATCGGGGTCGACGGGCACGTACGCGCCGCCCGCCTTGACGACGGCGTACATCCCCACCACCAGGTCCAGCGAGCGCCGCATCGCCAGCGCGACCCGCGATTCGGGCCCCACACCGCACGAGACGAGATACCGGGCGAGTCGGTTCGCCCGCTCGTCGAGCTCGGCGTAGGTCAGGGAAGCGCTGTCGAAGACCAGGGCCGTCGCGCCGGGTGTGCGCGCCGCCTGCGCATCGAACAGCTCCGGCAGGGTGGCGACGGGAACCTCGTGGTCCGTGGCGTTCCACCCGGCCAGCTCCCGGAGGCGCGCAGTCGGGTCGGCGATCGCGATATCGCCGACCGGCGTCTGCGGTGCAGCGGTGACCGCCTCGAGGATCCGGACGAACTGTGCACCGAACGAGCGGACCGTGCTCTCGTCGAACAGTTCGGTGGCGTAATTGAATTCGGCGGCGATGGGGCCGGGCCTGCCGTCGGCGCCGTGGGTGTCGGTGAGGACGAGTTGCAGGTCGAACGCGGCGACGTCGGGGACGACCGGTTCGCTCGACACCGACAGGCCGGGGAGTTCGAGGTGTGCGGGTGCGTGGTTCTGGAAGAACAGCGCGACCTGGAACAGCGGGTGGTGGGCTGCCGTGCGGGTGGGGTTCAGGTGCTCCACGAGACGTTCGAACGGCACATCCACGTGAGCGAACGCGGTGAGGTCCGCGTCTCGGACCTGCTGCAGCAGCGCGGCAAACGACGACGCCGGGTCCACCTGCGCGCGGAGCACGAGGGTGTTGACGAACATCCCGACCAGGTCGTCGAGGTCGCGGTCGCCGCGGCCGGCGACAGGCGTGCCGATCGCGATGTCGGTGGTCGCGCTGAGCCGGCCGAGCAGCACCGACAGGGCGGAGTGCGCGACCATGAACAGGGTGGCGTTCTGGGTGCGGGCCAGGGTCAGCAGGCGTTGGTGCAGTTCCGCGGAGATCTCCCACGACAGGGTCGCGCCGTGTTTCGACGCGACGGCGGGTCGCGGTCGGTCGGTGGGCAGGTCGATGCTGTCCGGCAGCCCGGCCAGCGCGGTGCCCCAGTAGCAGAGTTGGCGGGCGGCCCGGGAGTTCGGGTCGTCCTCCTCCCCGAGGAGTTCTCGTTGCCAGAGTGTGTAGTCGGCGTACTGCACCGGCAGCGGCGTCCACTGTAGGTCGTGGCCGCCGCTGTGCGCGGCGTACGCGAGCATCAGGTCGCGGGACAGCGGCGCGAAAGACCATCCGTCGGCGGCGATGTGGTGCACCACCAGGGTCAGCACGTGTTCGTCGTCCCGAACGCGCAGCAGTTGTGCGCGCACGGGAATCTCGGTACTGACGTCGAAGCCGGTGAGGGCGAACGTCCGGATCGAGTTGTCGAGGTCGGCCTCCCGGGCCTCGACGACAGTGAGGCCGAGGTCGACGTCGTGGGCGTCGAGGATGCGCTGCCAGGGTCCCGTGTCCGAGCCCGGGAACACGGTGCGCAGCGATTCGTGCCGGTTCAGCACGTCACGGAGCGCGCGACTCAGTGCCGTGACGTCCAGGTCGCCCGAGAAGCGCACGGCGAGAGGCAGGTTGTAGACGGGGCTTGCGGTATCGAACTGGTTGAGGAACCACACCCGCTGCTGGGCGGGCGACAACGGCACCCGCTCGGGTCGCACCTGCGGGGCCAGGGCGGGACTCGAGGTGTGCGTGTCGCGGTCGACGCCCTCGTACCGTTGTGCGAGCCCGCCGACGGTCGGCGCATCGAAGACATCGCGCAGCGACACGGGGACGCCGAGCGCCGTGCGCAGTCGCGACACCAGTCGGGTGGCGACGAGCGAGTTGCCGCCGAGGTCGAAGAAGTGGTCGTGGACACCGGCCCGCTCGACCCCCAGGATCTCGGCGAACACACCGGCCACGATCAGCTCGGCGGGCGTCCGCGGTGCCACGTATTCGGTGGTCACCGTGTCGAGGTCCGGTGCGGGCAGGGCCTTGCGGTCGAGTTTGCCGTTCACCGACAGCGGCAGGGTGTCCAGGTGCACGACGTGCGCCGGGATCATGTACGAGGGGAGAACCCGGGCAAGGTGGTCGCGGAGATCGGTCGCCGCGACGTTCACGGCACCGACCGTGTACGCGACGAGGGCCTCTTCACCGCGGTCGTCGCGGTGCAC
>NZ_LTCZ01000232.1:0-1128 GCF_001583455.1 Rhodococcus sp. LB1
CGATACCTCGATACCTCGATCGGAACGACCGGGGACAGCGGTGCCATCGCGCTGGCATCACCCCGGCGTGTCGTTGCCCTGCTGGCCAGTTCAGGCAGGATGTCTCGCGGTCGTCCATGCGTGTGCGACCGCGACTGCGCGCCGGGTGGACCGGGCATCGTGAACGCGGATGCACCGGGCCCCCGCCGCCGCGGCGAGGGCAGTGACTGCGCCGGTGAGATCGTCTCTGTCTCTCGGGGCGGGGATTTCAGCTTCGATCCTGGCGACCACTGACCCGAGAAACGACTTGCGTGAGGCGCCGACCAGCACAGGCCGGCCCAGAGCCAGTATTCGGTCTAGGTGCGACAACAGGGCCCAATTGTGCTCGGCGGTTTTGGCAAATCCCAAGCCTGGGTCCAACACCAGTCGATGCTCGGATATCCCAGCCTCGACAAGCGCTTCTACGCGGTGTTCGAGTTCGGTGACCACATCTGCAACAACGTCGTCGTACACCGCAAACGTGTTCATCGCTCGGCTGTGTCCGCGCCAATGCATGGCCACGTAAGGCACGCCGAGGCCGGCGACGGCCGAGGCCATCGCCGGATCGGCCAGGCCGCCGCTGACGTCGTTGACGATTGTCGCTCCGGCATGGACAGCGGCACGCGCCACGTCTGCTCGCATGGTGTCCACGCTGACAGTGATTCCTTCGGAGGCCAACGCTGCGATAACGGGAATCACGCGGCGCATCTCCTCCACGGCCGTCACCCGTTGTGCGTTCGGTCTGGTGGACTCACCCCCGACGTCGACGATATCTGCACCATACGAGGCCAGAAGAACTCCCTTTCGGATCGCGAGGGATGGGGTGTCAGCGACTCCGCCGTCCGAGAACGAGTCAGGTGTCACGTTCAGAATTCCCATCACCAAACATCGTGAGTGCGGTGCCGAATCGATGAGAGCGAGCGCCGGGTTCAACACCTGTGCAGGTGCTGCCCACTCTGCCGAATCCGGCAGCGCCGCAAGCACATTATTACTTCGGTGGGTGGCGATCGTTCTGTGCACGGGTCCCTCCCTTTCTGCACCACGAAGCCGGCATTGGCGTCCCCTGACGAACGTGAGGAGCAGTCACCGGTCGAGGAGTGGTAGTACGCG
>NZ_LTCZ01000233.1:0-355 GCF_001583455.1 Rhodococcus sp. LB1
TGGACATCGAACGAGACCGAGGGAAGCCGGCGGCGGAGTCTCCTGACTAGTCGGTGCGCCAACGACCCGTGAAAGTCGGCGCGGTTCTGGCCTTGAACGCACGCAATCCGATCCCGATGTCCTCATTTGCGAAGTTCACGGCTTGCGCCATCGCCTCGAGTTCCAGACTGGCCGCGAAATCGGTGGTAGCCGCACGGTGTAACAGTGACTTGGTTAGGGACAGTGCCACCGGCGGGCCGGCGGCGAGACGACCGGCAAGCGACTCGACGACGGAATCGAGTTCTTCGGGCTCGGCGACCCTGGTGAGGAGCCCCAACTCGTCCACCTCGGCCGCCGTGTGAAGGTCGCCGGTCAT
>NZ_LTCZ01000233.1:367-7169 GCF_001583455.1 Rhodococcus sp. LB1
CCGTTTCGGGAAAACCTGCGCAAACGTGGCGTCGCTGGAACTGACGACGAAGTCGCAGCACAACGCGAGGTTCCAACCGCCTCCAATCGCCGGGCCCGGCACCTTGGCGATCGTCGGCTTCGGGAATTCATGAAGTGTCACCGCTGCCTCGGAAATGATTCGCATCCGATCCAGAGGGTGTTTCGGCCCCTCGGCACCAAGCTGCCCCCCCGAGGAGAACACCCCGTTGGCGCCGGTGAGGACTACCACCCGAACGTCGGTGTCGAAGGCCGCGTCGTCGAGCGCGGCAGCCAGACGCTTCCATTGCAGGAAATCTAGCGCGTTCTTCACTTCTGGCCTGTTCATGGTCAAGGTGAGGACCCCGTCGACCTGCTTGGCCTCCAACGGTTCCGGAGCATCTGCCATGACATTTCCTTTCGATCAACGGACCCCGCGTAAAGCGATACGTGCCGTTTGCGCGGTGTCAGCACGGCCTAATTTTGGACGGATATACTCAGTAAACTACACCGCAGCCCTCACGGGGCGGCACAAGCTCGCGTTCGTCCCTCCGGCGGCGCTGCGAAAACACGGTAAGGTTCCGGTCATGACCTCTTCCTCTCGCACGGTCGGACGACCGCGAGAACCCGATCTCGACGAGCGAGTACTCGACGCCGCCAGGACCGTGTACAGCGATCGCGGATGGAGCGGCTTCACCGTCGACGAGGTCGCACGGCGGGCAGGAGTAGGCAAGGGCTCGCTCTATCTGCGCTGGCCCAACAAGGCAGCACTGCTGGTCGACGCCGTTCGGTCGGCCGCGCCCTCAGTCGGGAACATCAATCTCGGCAATCTCGAGCTCGACCTCCGAGAGTTCGCCAGACAGTGGATGGCATTCGTCCAGAGCATCGAGGGATCCATGACGACCCGTCTGCTGATGGACAGGCAGTCGAACAAAGAGCTGGCCGAGGTCATCGGCGCGAACGACTATCCGGATTACATCCGCTCGACCCGAGCCCTCGTCAGGCGTGCGATCGAGAGGGGTGATATCGACTCAGGGACCAAACCCACCCTGATCGCCGATCTCGTCGCAGGGGCAATCACCACTCACGTTCGCAGCACTCCTCCGGAACTGTCCGAAATCGCCAACACGGAGGCCTACTTGACGCAACTCGTGAACACAGTGTTGCGCGGTGTGGGTTATCGACATTCGACCCAACAGGACTCACCGGCGTTGTGACCTGAAGCGTCCACTCTGGATCGACAGACGCGGCCTCCCCGTCGGCGTCGGCTCCAATGTAGCGGCGGCCCGTAGTTCGGTTCGGATACTTGCGCATGACAGCCGCAACCTCAATACTGACCTATAACGTCCAGATTTCTTCCGATGCGGTCCGTCAGTGACCTGACTTGTCGGGTGGGACCTCGCTGAACGAGCACGGAGGTAGGAACATGCACTTGTCCCTGGTGGAAAAGGTAGCTCTGGTGACCGGAGCCGGTCAGGGCATCGGAGCGGCGATCGCCACTCAGCTGGCACACTCGGGCGCCAGTGTCGCCGTCTGCGACCTGCACGCCGACCGCGCAGACGCCGTGGTCGACAATCTCGCCGAGCAAGGTCTCCGCGCCAGAAGTTTCATCTGCGACGTCACGTCGCCGGATGCAGTCGCGGAGCTCACACGATCCATCACTTCCTCGGTGGGCCCAATCGACATCCTGGTGAACAACGTGGGATGGGCCGGCGACGATCCGTTCGTCTCCCTTGACGATACGCAGATTCGCAATCTCGTTGATGTCAACCTCATGTCCACGATGTTCGTTTCGCGCGAGGTCGGTGCGGGCATGATCGACCGCCGTGCCGGCCGGATAATCAACATCGCAAGCGATGCCGGGCGTGTCGGAAGCGGCGGACAGGCCGTCTACGCCGCCACCAAGGGTGGAGTCGTGGCCTTCACCAAATCGCTGGCCCGCGAGTGGGCCAAGTACGGGATCACGTCGAACTGTGTGGCACCCGGAATCACCGCAACCCCGCTGTGGGGGGAAACGTCCGAGCGCATCAAATCGCTGCTGTTGGCTGCCGTCCCCCTCAAGCGTGTAGGCCGACCGGAGGAGATCGCCAACGCTGTCACGTTCCTCGCTTCCGACAAGGCCGCGTACATCACCGGTCAGGTGCTCAGCGTCAGCGGTGGCCTGACCATGGTCGACTGAGCGTCCGATCCTCGTCCGATCCTGATGTCTCGGGGCGGGGCGAACCACCGACTTCTCCCTGGGCGACCTGTTCAGCTCGGTTCCGAGCCCACGGTGGACGACGTCGTGGAGATGAACCGCCCGCCCACTGCTGATCCATGTCGTAATCCCCAACAGAAGACAAGAGAACACAACAATGAATCATGGCGATTCCACGGAACCAGCAAACCCCTGACACTCGACGAGGTCGACAAGCCGCACGCGGGCCCTGGCGAAGTGGTCGTCGACGTGAAGGCCGCCGGATTGTGCGCATCCGACATGGGCGCGCTCCACGAGCCGGAGTGGATGGCCTCGTTCGTCCGACTCCCGATGACTCTCGGTCACGAGAATGCCGGCGTCATCAGCGAAGTCGGGCCGGGGATGGACCATTGGAAAGTCGGCGACCGTGTCGGGCTGTCGCCGACGATGCCGGACGGCGATGCCATCGGATATGGCGCCTGGGACGGCGGTTACGGGCCCGCGGTCCGCGCCACCGAGGCGAACCTCGTGCGGCTTCCGGAAGAGCTTTCCTTCAAGATGGGAGCGATGGCGACGGATGCCGGTTTGACGGCATACCACGCCATGGTCACAGAAGGGGGAGCCAAGGCGGGTATGCGGATCGGCGTCATCGGCCTGGGAGGTCTCGGCTATTTCGGCGTACGCATCGCCGTGCTGATGGGAGCCGAGGTGTATGCCCGACATCAACGCGGAGACAAGAGCCCTAGCCGACCAAATCGGACTGGCGGGCGTAGCCGAGTCCATTACAGAGTACGCAGACAAGGACCTGCCGCTCATCGTGGATTACGCGGGGTTCGGAACCACCACGGCCCGGGCCGCGCAGACGTTGGCCCCGTCCGGGACAGTCGTGCAGGTCGGACTGGGTCGGCCGGAGGCTAAGGTGAACGGCACGAGGCGAGACCTCGCTGAGCTCTACGAACTGATGCGCGGCGGTGAACTGGACCCGCCGATCCAGCTAATCGCACCGGATCGCATTCCCGAGGGCCTCGAGCGCCTTCGGCAGGGCTGAGTAGTCGGCCGCCTCATCGCTCGATACGAAGAGTGACGGCGCAGTAAGGTACACGGTCCAGGGAAAACTGGGCGCTAAGAACAACACGGCCCCGATTGTCAGTGGTCGTACATCGATGTGGCACAACAATGTACGACCACCGTAACTCGACAGATCTACACGATCGTCCAACCACCGTCGACGACGAGCGTTTGGCCCGTCATGTAGGACGATGCGTTGCTGGCGAGAAACATCAACGCGCCGTTCAGCTCATCTTCCCGTCCGCCGCGCTTCATCGGCATACGGCGGAACACCCGTTCGCCGGCGGCGCTGCTGCTGAACAGTTCCTCTGTGAGTTCGCTGGGGAAGAACCCCGGCGCGATGGCGTTGACGCGAATCCCTCGTTCTGCCCACTGAGCCGCGAGTTCGCGAGTCAACATCGTTACTGCGCCTTTACTGGCGCAGTAACCGGCTTGGGGAATCGACCAGCTTGCCACCAAGCCATTGATGGAGGCGATGTTGATGATGGTTCCCTGGCCTTGTTCCAGCATCCGGCGACCGGCGAGATGACACAGGCGATAGAGCGCGACCAGATTCACATCGAGCACTTTGCCGAAGGTTTCGGCATCTTCATCCTCCGCTGGCTGAATCGAGGTGATGCCGGCATTGTTGACAACGATGTCGATCGTGCCGCGCCATTCCACGGTACGGGCGACAACATTGCGAATCGCATCGTCGTCGGTGACGTCCGCCGAAACGGCGAGGATGCGGTCGGGGTGTTGCTCGACCAATTCGTGGAGCGGGTCGCTTCGCCGCGCGACAGCCACGACGTAGGCACCCCGTTGCGCCAACATCGAAGCGAATTGTCGCCCAAGGCCAGAGCTCGCCCCGGTCACGATCGCTACCTTGCCGGTGATGTCGAACAAGGGATCATTAATGACCCCGGCCGCTGATGGGGAATCGCTCACGAACATCTCTCCTAGTATTCCCGGACTCGTCTTAACAACTTTTGGCCGCCGATGCCACGAGTACCGCTCGGCGCAGTCGAGCGCCCAGCGGTTCTTCTCGTCAGGCGCGCTTTCCGAGTGCGCCGAAAGCTTCATAGGCGAGACCCAGTCCCAGCAGTTCGAGAACCTGCTTCTTGAGGGGCTGGACCATGAGGGCTCGCGTGAAACGAAGCGTGGTATCCGACTTCGCGGCAATTCCACGCGCGATCTGACGTGCACGCTCGAGGACCTGATCCTGCGGGTGAAGTTCCTTCACGAGGCCCCAACGAAGAGCTTCTTCTGCGGTGATGATCTCACCGGTGAGCATGTAGGCGCGTGCGCGGTTGATACCGAGCAGTGCGGTGGTCCAGATATGCGACCCGTCACCGGGTGCCATGTCCTCGAACTCGAAGTGCCCCGAATCTTCGAACGATGCAGTGTCTGAGGCGATGATGATGTCCGAGAACAAGGGGATCTCGCAATGGCGCCGAGCTGGGCCGTTCACTGCCGCGACAACCGGAACCTGAATGTCCAGCAGGGCGTTGACTAGTTCACGGTGATCCGTCCATGCGTCCTGCTCCCAGACCGAGTACTCGGCGGAGAATTCGGGGATCACCGTCATGATCTGGCCGCTGTCGGCGGTCGGGCGCGGGCCGATGAACTCCTCGCCGGTTCCCGTGATCAGGACGACCCGATTCTCGCGATCGAGCGCGACCTCACGGAACGCTTCGGTCAATTCGCGATGAGCAGGTACCAACAGCTGGAAGGAGTCGCCGTCGGTTTGGAGTTGCATTTCGAGAATGCCGTTCTCGTCTCGCGAAAACGTGAAGTTCTTGTACTTGTCGCGGTAGTCGTCCAGGACTGTCATTCGAATCGTCTCCTTGGTATGTCTTCTGCTGACCTTCGGTGTGCAGTGGTACATTTCGTCTTATCGTTTATGTGCGGCCTCCCTTGACCTTTCGACCACTGGAATCACAGAGTCAGGCGTTGTCGTCGAGCGACTCTTTCAACACTTTCTTGTCGAACTTTCCGGTGCTGGTCCGCGGAATGCTGTCGATCAGCCGGAAATCCTCTGGAATCCACCACTTCGCCACGCGTCCAGTGAGGTGGTCGCGTAGAACGCCGGCATCGACCGCTTCGTCTGCGACGACGAAGGCAGCAGGGCGCTCCCCCCAACGGTCGTCCCGACGCCCGACGACGGCCGCCTCATGAACCGACGGGTGCGCCATCAACGCCGACTCGAGGTCCACGGAACTGATCCACTCACCGCCGGACTTGATCGCGTCCTTGAGTCGATCGGTGATCCGCACCCATCCGGTCGCATCGATGGTCCCGACATCACCGGTACGCAACCAGCCGTCGCGGAACTTGTCCTCGGTGGGATCGGAGCCGAGATAGGAGCCGACCACCACTGGCCCGCGGATCTCCAATTCACCTACATTGACGCCGTCTTTGGGCAACTCGGTGCCGTCATCGGTGACGACGCGCATCTCGTACAAGGGTGAGATTCGACCTGCGGACGTCCGCGCGCGCCATCCGTCGTCGGTATCGACCATGGCCGATGGCGTGACCATGGTCGCTCCCGGGAAGACCTCGGTCATGCCCCACCCTTGTACGAAGTCGACTCCGAGGGCACCGTAGGCGCGCATGAGCGACTCCGGAACGGCGGTGCCTCCGCCGACGATGGTCTTCAGGCTCGAAAGGTCGACCGGGCTCTCGCTCGACGCGCGAGCGTTTACCACGCGCAGCAGGTCCATCCACAAGGTGGGAACGCCCCCGGCCCAGTTCACGCGGTGTTCGGCGATCAGCTCGGCCACTGCCGCGGGTTGGAGGTTCGGTCCCGGCATGACCACCGTCGCACCGGTGAGTCCACAGATGAATGGCAATCCCCATCCCAGCGCGTGGAAAAGCGGAACCAGTCCTAGGACCACATCCTGCTCACCGATCCGGAAGACATCTCGACCCGCCATGGACAGTGCATGCAGAACGATCGACCGGTGGGAGTACAGCACGCCCTTCGGATCCCCCGTCGTGCCCGAGGTGTAGCAGAGAGCCGCCGCAGCACGCTCGTCCATGTCCACGGGTGTCATCGGTTCGCTTGCCTGCTCGATCAGGTCTTCGAACCCGATCTCGTCCGGAGCCAGTTCACCGACGGATTTTCCGATGACGACGACGTGACGGAGGTGCGGCATCCGGTGCCGCAGCCCGTCGATCTGGGCGCGGAACGAAGACTCGACGATCAGCACAGTGTCCCGTGCGTGGTCGATCGTGTAGACGAGCTGATCTTCGTGCAGCCTCGGATTCGCCGTGTGCAGAACCGCGCCCATGCCCATCACCGCGTAGTAGATCTCGAGGTGCTCCTGCGTGTTCCACGCCAGACTGCCGACTCGATCCCCCGGTTTCACGCCCAAGTTCGCCAACGCTGCCGAGAGGCGCTCCGCGCGATCGAGGACTTCGCCGAACGTGGCGGAATGCGAAGGTCCGTCGGTGCAGTGTTCCGACCTCGACAACACCCGTGAGCCATGATGGATGGAACGCATCCTTCGCAGCACCATCGCAATGTTCAGATCGACATCCATCATGAGGCCGGGAACGTAGGCCGGCTCATGCGTGGTCA
>NZ_LTCZ01000234.1:0-10927 GCF_001583455.1 Rhodococcus sp. LB1
TTAAAGACTCAGGACACTAGCTGACGGCCATCGGCGGCGCGTCGTCCGGAGCGAGTTGAGCGCCGATCTTCCGGAACAGCCTGTCGGCCTCGTTCTTGTAGGCCCCCGTGTCGTCGAAGGCGGCCTCCTCGTAGGTGACGGCGACGGCAATGGCGATCTTCTGCGAGGGCAGATAGGCCTCCGCCGCCGCGGATCCGCTGAACAGCGGGTTCTGCATCAGCCAGTTGCCCACGATCGGCAGTCCGAGCCCGTAGGTGTAGTCCTCCGACTGCGGAAAGCAGGTGGTGCAGCCGGGCAGGGTGGTCGTCTTGCCGCGAAGGTCGGTCGACACCATGGCCTCGTAGGACTCGGGCGTGAGAAGTTCGCCCGTGCCGATGGCGACGGCCGTGTCGTGGAGATCGTAGATGTTCGTGGTCTGGATGGCTCCGTGGGTGATGGTCCAGGACGGGTTCCAGTATGTGGATTCCTCGTAGAACGGCGCACCGGGCGGGATGTGCAGGGCCTCGCGCCGCTCGGACGAGAACGCGTGCAGGACGGGTTCGGTGATCGCCGCCGTCCCCGGATCCGTGGTGTCGTCGAGGCCGAGCGGACCGAGCACCTTGTCCTGCATCAGTTCCGTCACCGGCTGACCGGTGACCTTCTCGAGAGCCAACCCGAGGATGACGTAGTTGGTGTGGGCGTAGTTCCAGTTGGTCCCGGGTTCGTACAGAAGCGGCTTCGACGTCGCGAACGCCAAGAGTTCCTCAGGCGTCCAGTTGCGGAACGGCGCCGCGTAGAGGGCCTCGGCGAATTCGGTGTTGCCGATGACGTAGTCGACGTAGCCCGAGGTCATCTGGGCGAGCTGACGGAGCGTCACGCGGTCGGCGTGCGGAATGTCGGGCAACCACTTCGACACCGTGTCGTCGAGGCTCACCTTCTTCTCGTCGACGAGCTGGAGCAGCAGCGTGGAGACGTAGGAGATGGCGACGGCTCCGTTGCGGAAGTGCATGTCGGTGGTGGCGGGCACCCCGGTCATCGACTCGCCGAGCGCCTGGGTGACGATCTCCTTGCCGTCGACCGTGACACGCACGATCACCGCCTTCAGGTGGCTCTCCGCCATGGTGTCGCGCACGATCTTCATCACCGCGTCGGCCTGCGCCGGGTCGGCCGACGAGACGGCAGAACCGTTGCTCGCGTCCGAGGAGGAAGAATCGGAGGACGAGGTGTTCGACGTGCACGCGGCCAGGAGAGCGAGGACGCACGTCAACAGGAGAACCCGCCGATTCGGTGTCATACCCGAGCTTGGCAGATGCGGGCGGCCGCTGGGGGTGAAAACCGTGGAGCCGGCCAGGATTCCGGTCAGATTACCGGCCGGCCCAGATAGAGATCGCGGAGCAGCGCCACCTCGGCGCCGTGATGGATGACCTCCCGGTTGATGTGCAACACCAGCGCCGCCATCGGATAATCCGCGAACGGCCCCTCGTTGGGGCCGCACGGCCGGGCGAACCCCTCGACTCCGAGGTTTCGGACACCCGCAGACCAGGCCGCATAGTTCTCGTCGAGTTGCGCGAGCGCCTCAGCCGCGGTGCCGGCGTACTCGAACGTCTGATAGTCGACCGGCGGCCCGCCGAAGTGACTGGCGATCCGCACCCCGAAGACGCCGACGATCACATGCCCGAGCCGCCACGCGATGGTGGTGACCGGTGGCGGGTCCGGTTCGGGGAAGGCGAAGTCGATGGTGAACGCGCCACTTCCGGCCTGGACCGGCGCCTGCGACTCCCCGCGCGGGCGCACACTCCAGCCGTCGGGCGCGGGTTCCCAGAAATACTCCTCGTCGGTCAACCCCTCCAGCCGGGGACGCAACTGATGCTCCCAGTGCCAGCTGAGCTGGTCGGCAAGTTCGTGCGGCCAGTCCATGTCCTGACTCCCCTCTCGTTGTCGCCGATCGGGACAGTGGTTTCGGGACGGCTACCGCACACCGTCCGGGACCCGGACCCCCGGATGATTGACCCGGAGGTTCATCGCCGCCAGCGCGACCATCCGCTCGATCCGTCGCTGCCTCGTGTCCGGCTTCTTGGCTGACGCTATCCACTCCAGGATCAGCCGTGTCGAAGACGGCGGAAACTTGTCGAAGTTCGCGCGTGCAGCGTCGTTTCGCCCGAACGCTGCCCGCAGATCGCCGGGGACGACCGAGCTGTCCCCGTTCGCCGTGTTCTCCCAGGTCCCCTTGGCCTTGGCCAGATCGATGGCGGCGTAACCGTGCTCGGTCATCAGTCCCTGCTCGATCATGTCAGCCGCGCGCCGCCGGTTCACCGCGCTCCAGGTGCTACGCGGGGTGCGCGGCGTGAAGCGCAGTTGAGAACTGCCGGCGTCTCGTCTGCGGTGCAGGCCGTCGATCCACCCGAAGCACAGGGCCTGCTCGATCGCCTCGTGGTATCGCAGGCTCGGCGTTCCGCTGTCCTTGTGGTGGATGATCAGCCAGACCTCCTTCTCGGTCCGGCAGTTCTCCGAAAGCCAGGCACGCCATTGCGCGGTCGTGCGAGCGACGACGGTGTTCACGTCGTGGGTGTCCATCACGCGCCTGCCTGTGCAGCCAGAATGTCCAGGTAGTGCTGGTTGAACATGACGCCGAGGATGTTCCCGAACGGGTCGGCCACGGACGCGGTGACGAATCCCGGGCCGTGTTCGACCGGCTTTCCGTGCAGGGTGGCCCCCAGGGACAGCAGCCGCTCGACGCTCGCCTCCAGATCGTCGACGTGCCAGTAGGTCATCGTGTTCTCGGCTTCGCGTGACCGGTCGGGCGTCGCGAAACGGCTGTCGATGATGCCGAGTTCGTGCTGGTAGTCGCCGATCCGGAATTCGATGTAGGCGGGCGCCCCCTCCACCGAGCGCACGAAGTACGGCTCGATTCCGAGCAGTTCGGTGTACCAGGCCTGGGCGGCCGTGAGGTCGTCGGCGTAGAAGTTGACGGTGGTGAGTCCTCGCAACATGGGTGGTTCCTCTCCTCGGTCGGTGACAACACCCATCCTCCGACCCAAAGTGCTCACCAATTGAGCACTTTCCGAGGGAAACTCGAGACATGCGCGCTGACCGACTCGTCGCCACCCTCCTGCTGATGCAGTCCCGAGGTCGGGTGACCGCCGCCGAAGTGGCCGACGAACTCGAAGTGTCCGTCGCCACCGCCCGCCGTGACCTGGAAGCGCTGTCCGCCGCCGGCATCCCGGTGTATCCGCAGTCCGGGCGCGGCGGAGGATGGTCGCTCGTGGGCGGCGCTCGCACCGACCTCAGCGGGTTGTCCGCGACCGAGGCGCAGGCGCTGTTCCTGCTGGTCGGCCCGGCGGCCGCCGTCTCGGGCGAGGCCAAGGCCGCGCTGCGCAAACTCGTGCGGGCGCTGCCGCAGACCTTCCGGGCCGACGCCGAGGCCGCCGCCAGCGCCACCATGATCGATCCCACCCGCTGGGGCGAACGCGATCGCCGCAGGCCCGAGATGGTCGACCTGCTGCAGGCCGCCGTGATCCGGCGGCGGAAAGTTCGCCTGACCTACACGAACAGCGCCCGGCAACGGTCCGAGCGACTGGTCGACCCGTGGGGTCTCGTCGACAAAGACGACATCTGGTATCTCCTCGCCGGGACCGAACGGGGCCGGCGGACCTTCCGAGTCGACCGGATCGTCCACGCCGAATCGACCGAGCAGCCCGCCGAGCGCCCCGACGACTTCACACTCGCCGCGGCGTGGGACGAAGTGGTCGGCGAGGTGGAACAGCGTCGCTCGACGACCTGGGCGACCGTGCTCATCGACGCCAGATTCGTGCCGATCCTGCGCGATCACTTCGGGCGGCACTGCCACCCGGACGGTGAGGACGACGACGGTCGCGCCCGGATCCGCCTCGCCGCCCCGACCCCAATGGATATCGCCCGGAACCTCGCCGGCTGGGGTTCGACGGTCGAGGTGCTCGAACCGCGATCGGTCCGGGCCGAGCTCGCCCGGATCGGCGAGGAACTCGCCCGCCGGTATCCCGGCGAGCGCGGTCGGGGAGCCTGACTGAGCGTCAGTCGGTCAGGTAGCGCTCCACCGTCTCGACCTTCGTTCGCAGCTGATCTCTGCGACCCGGCCGGATATCCGCTTTGAGAACGAGACTGACCCGCGGAAACTGTTCCAGCAGAACGTCCGTCGCACGCTTCACGACGGCCATCACCTCATCCCACTCACCCTCGACGGTGGTGAACATCGACGTGGTCTCGTTGGACAGCCCGGATTCGCGGACCACCCGCACGGCCGCGGCGACCGCGGCACCGACGCTGTCGGAGTCCCCGCCCATCGGGCTGACGCTGAATGCCACCAGCATGTGCTCTCCTTCTCCGGGCATCGAAACTTCGCGGCGTTCCACAGACACACGTCGGACGGCGCCCCTGATCAAGGGGACGCCGCCCGCGAGCACGAACGTCTGGTTACCAAGCTGCATGGTTGCGCGGGGTGAAATGTGGCCTCGGCGTCAGACATCCCCCCGTCTGACGCAAGCCCGCCGCGCTGAGCCCAGTTAGTGGGCTGTGCTTTTTGCGTGGGTGCCTACAACTCGTGCTGGGTGCCACGACCGAGAGGTGGAATCTTCTCTTCCGGTTCGACCTTGGTCTGCCGTGGATCCGTACCTCAGGTCTACCCCGCATATCCGGATAAGGCAATGAACCCGAGCTCGAGCGCGCCGGCCGATACGTCCAATTCGCCCAATAGCCGAGCTGCAAAGTCACCGACCCGGTCCGCTGGGCACGACAGAACTCACTGCCGAGGCGTACAAAGGAAAGACACCCAGGAGGCTCGGCAGTGGCGCGACAAGCCGCCACCCGCGCGATCTACGTGACAGGAAGAGCGATCTCCTCCAGCCACACGCACAGAGAGGACTTCGCATGGGAGTTCCGTGGGCACCACGGGCACGATCGGATGCGTACTGGGAGCACCAGGTCTCCGCCGAAGCGCGCGGCTGCGACAGTAGCGAAGCGAGAGAATCCGCACCCGCCGACAAGCGCCCGACCCTGGCCGACCACAGCATGACTCACCGCAACCCTGACGCCCCACCTGCAGATAGCAGTGAGTAAGGGGCACTAGGCCGTTCGAGGCAGGGACGACCCGCTAAGCGTGCCGGCGCGCGCCTGCAGCCGCAGCGCCTCGAGATTCTGCTGCATCTGCGGCCGCATGTCCCGGTGCTGCGGCTGCAGGCGTGAGTAGAGCGAGAGCAGCGGGCGGTACGGCAGTACGTCGATCCGATACGCGTGCGTCACCCGGGTCCCGTCGCCGTCCGCTCTGAATGTGTATGACCAGGTGGTCGAGTCGTGGTACAGCGGGTTGCGCCGATCCGACACCGTGTGGAACTCGAACTTCCTCCCCGGATCGGCGGCGGTCACCTCGCAGACCCGGGACCAGCGCATGTGATGTGCGCGGTTGTGCCCCCGGAATCGGGCGCCCACGGTCCCCGGCGACCGTCCCGGTAGCCACGCGCAGCTGCGGCACTCGGGGCTCCGTTCGCTGATGCGGGTGACGTCGGCGACCGCGTCGTACAGCTGCCGGGCCGGGATATCGATCCACAGTTCTGCCGAGCCCTCGGTGCGGACTGGCTGGTGGAGCCGGGGGCTCACGTCGAGGTCGGCGCCCCACCGAGCGGCGCATGCCCGCCGATAGGGTCGCTTGAACGCATGGAGCAGCATGAACCGGGTGGCGGGATCCACTTTGCGAACGGTGACGTCGTAGTCTTCCCGATCGACACCGTCGACGATCCAGTGCGCTTCGATCCCCAGCTCCCGCTTGGTCTTCGAGGCGATGAACACCTGCTGCTCCACGTCGTCCCACTGACGACAGGTCAGGGTGCGGGCGACGACCGGCATCATCTCGTCCTCTTCGCGCTGCAGGTGCGGCAGCAGAACCTGATCGAGAGCGGCGAGGGAACGCGAAAGGTCTTCTCGGGCAGCCGGATGCACACGGTACTCGGTTGCCGCAGCGGTGACCCGCTCCATCTCGGGGCCGATTCGCGTGTGGTCGGCGTCCATCGCGTCGAGCAGTGCTCCGGCGGCCGGGTTCAACTCGCGAACCAGCGGCCACAGTCCACGGTCCTCGCCGCTGTGGTGCAGGTGCAGGAAATGCATCATCCACACGAGATGATCGGCGAGGGCGACCCGCTGAGTCTGCGCGGGCGGAGGTGTTGTGCGCAGCACCTGCGCGGCGCGCGCAATATCGCGGCGCAGCGCGCTGTGGACGATGCGCATGATGCGAGTGTCGGCGGGAGGCCGAGTATCGGTTGTCATGACCTACTCCAGACAATGGTGCCCGTATGTCACACCGGGCGGTCGAAGATTTCTGCGATGCGGTCGATCAGCCATGACTCGTAGCGGACGCGACTCCAACCGCATTCGTCCACGAGCAGGGCATAGACCTGATCGTGGGTTTGCACCCACAGTTCGTCGACCTGACCAGGCTCGGCGTGGTGGCCCATGATCAGGTTTGCGACGTCGGCGACCGAGCGCCTGCGCTGCCCCTCCAGGTCGGCGGCCACCGCTCCGAGCGTGGCATCCGCCGTCGCACCCTGGCGGATTGCCATGGCCAGGCGGTAGATGCGCTCGTTGATCATGGCGATCATGCGCGCACCCATCTCGATGCGGTCGCCGGTCGTGCGCCCCGTACCGATCGCCGTGTAAACGGGCCTGTCGGCCAACGGCACCTGTGCGTCATCGCCGACGATGGCGACCTCGAGCGCCGACTTCAACAGGTCCGCCTTGGATCCGAACGTCGTGTAGACGGTTTCGACGGAAACCGCCGCGGCCCGCGCGACATCCCTCATCCCGGTGGCGACCCAGCCGTGCTCGGCGAACAGCCGGGTGGCGGCCTCCAGTACGACCGCCCGCGTCTGAGCTGCCTGCATCCGACGCAGCGGAGAGCGGTACCGGCGGGTCCCAGATCCGCCCGGCTCCGCAGAGTCGTACTCGACCGTCGCCATACCCCCAATATTAGAACGCACAAGTTTTCAATACAACACTGTTCAAGCGATTTCCGGGCGGGCACGTCAGCACGCTTCGCTCCTCCGAAGTGGCTATCCGTGGACACCACACCATGGCCGAATCCGAGGGATACCCGTCATTGACGCCATGGCTTCGGCCTGCGCACGATAGATACATGAACGACGTGCTCGTCGCCCTGACCCCCGGCTACCAGCCCCTCGACGTGGTCGGACCGCACGAGGTGTTCTCCGTTGCCGGCGCACTGCTCACCCGCGACGGTGGCGCGAGCGGCTATTCGACCAGGCTCGCCGCCGCCGAGGTCGGTCCGGTGCGCGCGGACAGCGGCCTCGGCCTGGTGGCCACCGAATGCCTTCCCGAGCGTGGGCCGATCGGCACGCTGCTGGTCCCCGGTGGGTTCGGCGTGCGGCGGGCCGCGCGAGATGCCCCCGAGTTCGTCGCCTGGCTGCAACGTGCCGCACCGCGTGCCGAGCGCGTGGTGTCGGTGTGCACGGGGGCATTTCCCCTCGCGGCGGCAGGCCTGCTCGACGGGCTTGCGGCCACGACGCATTGGCGCTGGGCCGGGCAGCTCGCCGCCGAGCACCCGGCGGTCGACGTCCACGAGGACGCAATGTACGTGCGGCAGGGCCGGGTGTGGACCTCCGGCGGGGTGACGGCCGGAATCGATCTCGCGCTCGCCCTCGTCGAGGCCGACCACGGGCCCGACCTCGCCCAGCGGATCGCCCGCGAGCTGCTGGTGTTCGTGCGCCGCCCCGGCGGGCAGAGCCAATTCGCAGCGCCGACATGGGATCCCCCGGCGCGACGCCCCTCGGTGCGGGCAGCGCAAGACCTCATCCACGCCGAACCCGGCGCCGACCTGCGGGTGCCTGAGCTGGCTCGGCGGGTCGACATGAGCGTGCGTCACTTCACCCGCGAGTTCACCCGTGAGCTCGGACGACCACCCGCGGAGTATGTCGAGCAGGTTCGGGTCGACGCAGCGCGGAGACTTCTGGAGTCCGAACCCGTCCTCGTCACCGAGGCCGCCACCCGATGCGGCTTCGGCTCACCCGAAACGATGCGCCGGGCATTCCTGCGACGTCTCGGTGTCGCACCCGACCACTACCGGCGGCACTTCGCCGCCACCGCATCCTGACCCCACTGTGCAAGGAGAAGGTCGTGAGCACCGTCGATTCGGCACGCCCCACGTGGCGTGCCGCCCTCACCAACCGCGCGTTCGTCGTCCACTACCTGCAGATGCTTCTCGCGATGCTGGCCGGAATGGCCGTGTTCGCGCCCCTGTCGATGCTTGTCGGCGACGACGCGCACGTCGAAGTGCATGCGTTGCTGATGGCCACCTCGATGACCGCCGGGATGACGGCATGGATGGCCTGGCGGCGGCATTCGTGGCCGGCGATCGCCGAGATGGGGCTGGCGATGTATCTCGCGTTCGTCGTGCTGTTCCCGCCGCTCTGGCTCGGCCTGCTCTCCGGCGACGGCCTGATGCTCGCCGGCCATGTGCTGATGCTCCCCGCGATGGCAGTGGCCATGCTGCATCGCAGGGAGGAATACGTCGGGGCGCATTGACTCCCCACCTGGCAACTCTGACATCGCCACCGGCTGATGAGTCCGGTCGCATTGCAGAATGCCCCGCGCGGCACCAGGGCTACCGCGGCGGTCGGGGCACAACGGTAGCGCCGATCCGCAATGATCACACCGTGGCAACCTTCAACGACTACGACACGTACGCGTCGGCGTATGACGCCGACATCGGGAACAACGTGTACAACGCGTTGTACGAGCGACCCGCGACCTTGGCGCTGGTCGGCGACGTCGCAGGCCGGAAAGTGCTGGATGCGGGCTGCGGCGGCGGTGCGCTGTCGCGCGCACTCGTCGCCGCCGGTGCTGCCGTCACCGGCATCGATCTCAGCACGGGTCTACTCGCGATCGCCCGAACGCGCCTGGGTCCCGACGTGTCGTTGATCCGGGCGGATCTCAACCGGCAGTTACCCATCCGGTCATCGACCTTCGATGTCGTCGTCGCGTCGTTGGTGATGCACTACGTCCACGATTGGTCGAGACCGTTGACCGAGTTCCGCCGGGTACTCGCGCCAGGCGGGTACGTCGTCATCTCGACCCATCACCCGTTCGTGGACTTCAGGCTTGCCGGGCAGGGCGATTATCTCGGAACGTACGAGTTCACCGAGGAATGGGTGAAGTCCGGCGAGACGTTCCACATGAAGTTCTGGCACAGGCCGTTGCACGCCATGTTCGACGCATTCACCGCAGCGGGATTCACCGTCGAACGTATCTCGGAGCCGCGGCCCGCTGCAGCGGTGCGCGATCGCTCCCCCGAACACTTCGAGCGGCTCAGCCGTGAGGCGCCGTTCATCTTCTTCACACTGCGCGTCAGGGAAGATGCATCAGCTTCCTGGCGAGGGTGAAGAGGCGGCGCGCCAGCCTCACCACGGGAAGGCCCAGAGGAAGCAGGATGACTGTCACGCAGAGCACCCCACCGACAAGCCATACCACCGCCGCGACGATGCCCAGCACCGTGCCGAGAATGGCCGTGAGGATGCCCAGCACCACGTCGAGCAGGCCCCGTAGTAATCGCATGACGACCTCCTGACCTCCTGGTTCCAGTCTGCGCGCCGACGGGCCGAAGCGCACCTCTGAAGGATGCCCTTCAGGGAAGGGAATACCGCAGCACCGCGAACCGTTGACACACTCGACGGTGTTCGACCCGATGCCCCGGGTACCACATTGAAAATTGTCGCTTCGAGCGACCACTTGCCGAGAGGCGCACTGGCGGGCACCGTCACCCCCGGCCGGGTCGGACCTACATTGCGTAGCGCGCCTGGAAAGGAAGCGAAGCCGCTGACACCGTCAGGTGCCGGCGGCTTCTTGCGTGCGCAGACGAATGTGGGCACCACCAGCGTGACTGCAGGGCACTCATCGGGATCGAACGGCTGCGCTAGACCACCCGCTCCAGCACGCGCACGTCGGCATCGAGCTTCCGGTACAACCATTGCACGGCGACGAACGCGAGCCCGGAGGCCGCGCACAAGCCCAGGACCGAATCGCGCACGAGGGGAAGCTCCGCAGACTCGAGGTGCTGAAGCCGGCAAGCACCCCGACGAGCGGCACGGACGGGGTCACCACCAGATATACCGTCGTTCGTCGGCGCAACCCGCGAAGAACGACGGTGTCGTACGCAGTCGTGAGGCCGTGGCGCAGACAGATGGGATAGACACAGCGAACGACGGAGAACGTCGACAGAAAGAACGTGTAGGCGACGGAGATGGTGCCCGCCACCAGCACAGTCGTCGCCGCATGGACCATCGGCCAGGCCGGGAGGTCAGCGAACCACGAACTGGCCACGCCGGACGACGCGACCGCGCGTGGGGAAGCGCATGAGGTGTGGCAACTGCTGAACCTCGCCGAGTACCGGCCGCTGGTGGGATAATCCAACCAGGAGGATCTTCCACCCCCAAGAAGCAATGCCCTCGCAAAACGTCGACCCCGGCCCAGGGCCTCAGGACCGCCCGAGTGCGCCGGGGTCGGCCCACATACGACGGGCGTGGTCGTGCGGCAACCGACTGCGCGCGGACCAACACCGGGAAACCCACAATCGACGTGGAGGGCTCCGATTTCTTGTCGCTCTTCTCTGACATGCGGTAACAAGTCGAAGCCCGTCGCCGACGTACTAGATGACGTAGCCGACGATGACGCACCCGAACAGAGGGCGCTGGACTCGGAAGCGCGCAGGCAGATGAACGAACTGCTGAGCACGCTGCCGGAAAAGCACCGGGAGATCTCGATCCTCCGCCTCGTGGTCGGTATGTCAGCCGAGGAGACGGCCGCGGCCGTGGGTAGTAGCGGGAGCTGTCCGCGTGGCTCGACACGAGCCTTCGCGGGTGACGAGGGCAGGTGAGAGGTTTGGCTAGGGGCAACAAGCGCAACGGCAATCCCG
>NZ_LTCZ01000235.1:0-53215 GCF_001583455.1 Rhodococcus sp. LB1
CCTCCCCGGGGAGGGGGTAGAAGCGGGGACGCTTCCACTGCCCGACGTCCTCGAACACCGCGCCGCGGCCGACGTGCCAATCGTGCAGCGCCGTCACCCGTTCGGGGTCGAAGAGGGCGCCGCGGCTGCGGCCGGCGAGGGCGGCGAACGCGACCGGGGTGTAGGGCGGCCGGAACGTGGTGGTGCCCAGTGTCTCGATCGGCCTGCCCAGCAGTTCGGCCGTGATGCCGGAGGAGATCACACCGGACGTCTTGCCCTGGTCGTGCGCGGTGCCGATGGTCGTGTAGCGCTTGATGTGCTCCATCGACGTCATCCCCGCACCGACCGCGCGGGCGAGGTCGGCGACCGTCGCGTCGCGCTGCACGTCGACGAACTGGGTGTCCTCACCGGCGACGTCCCGCACCCGCCAGAGAACCAGCGGAGTGGACTGTTCGATCGTGGGTGCAGGTTCCGGGTCGATCGTGCGATCGGGAACGGTGAAGCCGAGATCGCGCATGATCGACTGGCCGGCGGTCTGCCCGTCGCGCAGGCACCCGTCCAGGTCGAGCACACCGTTCGCGGACCCGGCAACGGAGACTCCGTCGAGGTCCTCGCCGGGCACGAAGGCACCGAGGGTCTCGTCGTAGCGGAGCTTGCCGCGGGCCTGGGAGAACAGGTGCACGGCCGGGTTCCAGCCGCCGCTGACCAGCAGGACGTCGCAGGCGAGGGGGACGCGGAACCGGTGATCGGTGTCCGTGCGGTGCGACACGACGGCGTGGCTGATCCGGCCGTTGCCGCGGGTGCCGGACACCACCGATGCCGTGCGGATGGTGATGCCGCGCGCGTCGCACTCACGCTGCCAGCGGGCGGGTGCCTCGTCCCGGGCCTCGACGATCGCGTTGATGCGGACACCCGCATCGTGCAGGTCGATCGCGGCTTCGTACGCGCTGTCGTTGGTGGTGAACACGACGGCCTGCTCGCCCACCTTGACACCGTAGCGGTGCAGGAACGTGCGGGCGCCGTGCGCGAGCATGATGCCCGGGCGGTCGTTGTCGGTGAAGACGACGGGACGCTCGTGCGCTCCGGCGGCGACGAGGATGTGCCGGGCGCGGATACGCCAGACCCGTTGGCGGCTCAGCGCGGCGGGGGCCTCGACACCGAGGTGATCGGTGCGACGCTGCAGTGCGAGGACGAAACCGTCGTCGTAGTTGCCGAACGCGGTGGTGCGCTGCAGGTGCAGCACATCCGGGTAGGTCGCGAGTTCGGCGACCGCGGCCGCGACCCAGTCGAGGGCGGGTGCGCCGTCGATGAGGTCCGTGCTGCCGAGGAGGTCTCCGCCGGCTTCGCTCTGCTCGTCGACGAGCACCACCCGCGCACCGGCCCGGGCCGCGGTGAGCGCGGCGGCGAGACCGGCCGGTCCGGCGCCGGCGACGAGGAGGTCGGTGTGGACGTGCTTGGCGTCGTACTTCGCCGAATCGGGGATCTCGGCGAGCCGTCCCTGACCGGGGATGCCGCGGGCGACGAGGCCGTCGAACAACTCGACGGTGGTGGCGAGCAGCATCGGCTCGGGGAACGGCTCCTCGATCTGCACGAGGCCGCCGGTGTCCTCCGCCCACGCCGCGGTGATGCCGCGGGCCCGGCCGAGCTTGATACTGGTGGTGATCTGGTGGACGCCGTTCGCGAGCAGGGCCGAACCGAGCGTGTCACCGGGGTGACCGGTCAGTTCCCGGCCGTCGAACGTGAAGGTGTAGGAGGTGTCGCGGTCGAGGCGACCGCCCTGGCGGGTGCGGAAGGGTGCGTTCACGATATCGTCGGCTTCTGCTCGTCCAAGCGGTAGACGCTGTGGAATCGGTAGGTGGCGGTGTCGCGTACGGCGTTGAACCAGCGCCGGCAGCCGGCGCTGTGGTTCCACCGTTCCGCGAAAAGACCTTTCGGGTTCGCGCGGAAGAACACGAAGTGTGCCCATTGTTCGTCGGTCAGCGATTCGGGGTCTTCCGGATAGGCGACGTGGGCTTCGCCGCCGTAGTGGAACTCGGTTTCCTCACGGGACCCGCACCACGGGCATTCGATGAGTTGCATTGTGGCTCCTGAATTTCAGTACGCGACGGGGGATCAGTGCGCGACGGCCGCGGCGCCGTGCTCGTCGACGAGGGCGCCGGTGACGAACCGGTCGAGGCTGAACGGCGCGATGAACTCGTGCGGTTCGTCGTTCGCGATGGTGTCCGCCAGACACCATCCCAACCCCGGAGTGGCCTTGAATCCGCCGGTGCCCCAACCGCAGTTGAGATACACGTTGTCGTACGGGGTGCGTCCGACGATCGGGGAGGCGTCGGGGCACACGTCGACGATGCCGCCCCAGGTGCGCAGCAGATGGGCGCGGGCGAACACCGGGAACAATTCCACCGCGGCCGCCATCTGACGCTCGATGATGTGGAACGCGCCGCGCTGGCCGTACCCGTTGTAGGAGTCGACACCTGCGCCCATCACCAATTCACCCTTGTGCGCCTGCGAGACGTACACGTGGATGGCGTTGGACATCACGATGGTCGGGTGCACGGGCTCGAGCAGCTCGGAGACCAGCGCCTGCAGCGGGTGGGACTGCACGGGGGTGCGGATGCCGAGCATGTCGGTGAGCGTCGAGGTGTGCCCGGCCGCGCACAGCGCGACCTGACCGGTCGCGATGTCGCCGCGGGTGGTGCGCACCCCGGTCACCTTGTTGCCGTCCGTGACGAACCCGGTGACCTCACAGTTCTGGATGATGTCGATGCCCGCCTCGTCGGCGCGGCGCGCGAATCCCCACGCCACGTAGTCGTGCTTGGCGATGCCGGCGCGCGGCTGATAGGTCGCGCCGAGGACGGGGTAGCGGATGTCGCTCGAGATGTTCACCAGCGGGCACAGCTTCTTGACCTCGTCGGGTCCGACCCACTCGGCGTCGATTCCGTTGAGCTTGTTCGCCTCCACCCGGCGGACGCTGTCGCGGACATCCTGCAGGCTGTGCGCGAGATTGAGGACGCCGCGCTGGCTGAACAGGATCGGGTAGTCGAGGTCGTCCTCGAGGCCCTCCCACAGCTCGAGGGCGTGCTCGTAGATCTTGGCGCTCTCGTCCCACAGGTAGTTCGACCGGATCAGCGTGGTGTTGCGGGCCATGTTGCCGCCCGCGAGCCAGCCCTTCTCCAGGACCGCGACGTTGGTGATGCCGTGATTCTTGGCGAGGTAGTGCGCGGTGGCGAGGCCGTGTCCGCCGCCGCCGACGATGACGACGTCGTACGACTTCTTCGGTTCCGGGTTACGCCACAGGAAGTCGGGGTGGTCGGGCAGGTGGGCGCCGGGCGGCTGGGTGGCACTCATCAGTTCGCCTCCGTGAGGTCGGGGTAGAGCGGGAAGCGCAGCGCGAGGGCATCGACGCGGGCGCGGAGTTCGTCGAGTCCGGCCTCGTCGGTGGCCGGTCGCAGCGCGTAGCTGATGATGTCGGCGACCTCGGTGAACGCGTCCAGGTCGAAACCGCGGGTGGCGAGCGCGGGGGTGCCGATCCGCACCCCGGAGCTGACCATCGGCGGACGTGGGTCGAACGGGACCGCGTTGCGGTTCACCGTGATTCCCACCCGGTGCAACCGGTCCTCGGCCTGCTTGCCGTCGAGTTCGGACTCGCGCAGATCCACCAGCACCAGATGCACGTCGGTGCCGCCGCTGACGACGTTGATGCCGGCTTGCCGGGAGTCGTCCTCGAGGAGGCGGTCGGCGAGGATCTTCGCGCCGGCGAGCGTGCGTTCCTGGCGCTCCCGGAATTCGGGCTCGGCGGCGAGCTTGAACGAGACGGCCTTGCCGGCGATCACGTGCTCGAGCGGGCCGCCCTGTTGTCCGGGGAACACCGAGGAGTTGAACTTCTTCGCCAGTGCCTCGTCGTTGGTGAGGATGACGCCGCCGCGGGGACCGCCGAGGGTCTTGTGCGTCGTCGACGTGACCACGTGGGCGTGCGGGACGGGGGAGGGATGCAGTCCGGCGGCGACGAGTCCGGCGAAGTGCGCCATGTCGACCATGAGGTACGCGCCGACCTCGTCGGCGATGCGACGGAACGCGGCGAAGTCGAGCTGGCGTGTGTAGGCGGACCAGCCGGCGAGGATCAGCTTCGGGCGGTGCTCACGGGCCAGACGCTCCACCTCGTCCATGTCGACGAGATGATCGTCCTCGCGGACGTGGTACGCGGCGACGTCGTAGAGCTTGCCGGAGAAGTTCAGCTTCATCCCGTGCGTGAGGTGACCGCCGTGCGCGAGGTCCAGGCCGAGAATGCCGTCGCCGGGCTTCAGCAGTGCCGACATCGCGGCGGCGTTGGCCTGCGCTCCGGAGTGCGGTTGCACGTTGGCGAATGTCGCACCGAAGAGCGCGGTGAGGCGGTCGATAGCGAGCTGCTCGATGACGTCGACGTGCTCGCAACCGCCGTAGTAGCGGCGTCCGGGGTATCCCTCGGCGTACTTGTTCGTCAGCACCGACCCCTGCGCCTGCATCACCGCGAGCGGGGCGAAGTTCTCGCTGGCAATCATTTCCAGGGTGCCCTGCTGTCGCTCGAGCTCGGCCGCGATCGCCTGGTGCACGGCGGGGTCGAGATCGGCGAGCGAATGAGTCAGCGTCGGGTTCGCTGCTGCCACCTCGGTGAGGTGTGCGGTGTCCACGGTCATGGTTCGCCTTTCTGGAAGGTCAGTTGACTTCGAACTGATATATCAACTGGAAAGTAGAGTAAGGTCAGCACCGGACAAAGGTCAATAGCTCCGGAAGATCAGGGAGACGGAACATGAGCCTGGCGCATTCATCGGTCGCGGACACGGCATCGAACGGCGGCACCAACGCCGACCGCGCGTACGAGATCGTGCGCGAACGCCTGGTCATGCTGGACATCCGGCCCGGTGAACCGATCAACGACGACCGTCTCGCCGAGGAACTCGGATTCGGCCGGACACCGGTGCGGGAAGCGCTCAAGCGCCTCGAGCGGGAACGTCTCGTCGTCGCTTACCCGCGTCGCGGCACGTTTGCCACCGCCGTCGACATGACCGACCTTGCCGATATCTCCGAGATCCGCAAGCAACTCGAACCGACCGCGGCGGCCCGGGCGGCCCGGACGGCGTCCCCGGACGCCCGAGCCCGGCTGACCGCGCTCGCCGACGAGATCGCGGAGATAGACGACAGCGAAGACCCGCGCGAAGTCCTGCGCAAGGACGTGCGTGTGCACCGCGAGATCTACCGGGCGTCCGGGAACCCTCACCTCGAGGACATCCTCGTCAGCTTGGACGCGCATGCCACCCGCATCTGGTGCCTCTTTCTCGACCGGCTGCCCGACGTCGCGAGCCACGTCCGCGAGCACGTGTCCCTGCTCCGGGCCATCGTCGACGGCGACGAGAGCACCGCCTCGTCCCTCACCCTCGCCCACGTCGCCGGTTTCGAGAAGGCCATCCGCGACCTGCTGTAGGCCTCCGGCCCGTGAGTGGTTAACGAGTCCCTGGACTCGTTAACCACTCACGGGCGGCGGAGCCGCCTCAGCTGAAGACAACCGTCCGATGACCGTGCAGCAGGACGCGGTTCTCGCAGTGCCAGCGCACGGCCCGCGACAGCGCGAGGGCCTCGGCGTCCTGCCCGACCGTGGCGAGTCGCGCAGGGTCGAAGGAGTGGTCGATGCGGATGACCTCTTGCTCGATGATGGGACCCTCGTCCAGATCGGGTGTCACGTAGTGGGCGGTGGCCCCGACCTGCTTGACGCCGCGATCGAACGCCTGGTGGTAGGGCTTGGCGCCCTTGAAACCGGGCAGGAACGAGTGGTGGATGTTGATGGCCCGTCCGCGTAGCGCGCGGCACGCGTCGTCCGACAGCACCTGCATGTACCGGGCGAGGACCACGAGATCCGCGTCGAACTCCTCGACGAGTTCGAGTAGCCGGGCCTCGGCCTCCGGCTTGGTGGCCGGTGTGACCGGGACGTGGACGAACGGCAGCCCGGCGGCCTCGGCCATCGGGCGCAGCACCTCGTGATTGGAGACGACGGCGACGAGTTCGGCGCCGAGGTTGCCTGCTCGCCAGCGGAAGATGAGGTCGTTGAGGCAGTGACCCATCTTGGAGACCATCACGATCACGCGGGGCAGGTCGCTGCCGTTGAAGTTGAAGGTCATGCCGAATTTCGCGGCGACGCTCCCGAATTCCGCCGTGAGGCGTTCGATGTCGACATCTTCTGCCGACACGAGCGACGTGCGGAGGAAGAACGCGTCGCTCCGGGTGTCGTCGAACTGCTGATGCTCGGCGATATCGCAGTTCTGCTCGAAGAGGAAGGAGCTGACTGCGTGAACGATCCCGGGACGCTGAGCGCAGCTGAGCGTCAGGGTGAAGGTCTGGGTCATGTGGGTCTCCTCGATGCCGGACCAATTGAGGTGTCAGTCCGAGCGAACTGATATATCAGAATGGGCCCATGCTATTTCAGGCTGGACGAGCGGGTCAAGGGGTGGAGACGAAGTCAGACGCTGCTACGGAACCCGGCGAGCAGGGAGTCCGATCGAGTCTGGGCGTACTGGGTCGCGGCGGCGTCGACCGTGTGATTGAGCAGCAACGCCGTGGTCACCGGTCCCACCCCGCCGGGGACCGGGGTCAGCGCGCCCGCCCGGCCGTCGACGGCCGCGGCGTCGACGTCACCGAGCAGTTGGCCGTCCGCGGTCGCCGTCGTCCCGACATCGATGACGACGGCGCCGTCGGCGACGTGGTCGGCCGTGATCAGTCCGGGAATGCCGACCGCGACGACGAGGATGTCGGCGTCACGCGTGCCGGCGGCCAGGTCGGTGGTGTGCCGGTGGCAGACAGTCACCGTCGCGTTGCGCTGCACGAGCAGATGCGCGACGGGACTTCCGACCACCGTCGATCTGCCGACCACCGCGGCCGTCCTGCCGTGTGGGGAGATTCCGTGGTGATCGAGGAGAGCGATCACGGCCTGTGCGGTGGCGGGCGCGAACGCGGGCAGACGCGCGACGAGGCGGCCGAGGCTGACCGGGTTCGCGCCGTCGACGTCCTTGGCGGGGTTGATCGCTTCCCGGAGGGCGTCGAGGTCGGTTCCGTCCGGCAGGGGTGTCTGCAGGATGATTCCGTGGACATCCGGGTCGTGGCCGAGTTCGACGAGCGTGCTGCGGATCTGCTCGGTCGACGCCGCGGCGCCGAGATCGACGATGTCGCACAGGATTCCGGTGCGTTTCGCGGCCGACGCGATGGAACGCACGTACCAGGCGGTCGATTCGTCGTCGGTGGCCTGCACGACCGCCAGCTTGGGCCGGACCCCGATTTCGGCGAGGGCTGCTGCGGCGACGGACGCGTCGTTGCGGATGGAGGTGGCGAGTTCGGCGCCACCGAGGCTTCTGGTCATGAACTCAGCTGCTTTCGTACTCGTGTCGTGACTGCGTCGGCACGCTCGACGATCGCGTCGACGCCGGACAGGCACTCGGTGAGGGCCCGGCGGGTATCCGGATCGGTGATACCCGGCAGGTTCACCTCGATGTTGACCCGGGCGGTGGTGGCGGCTGCGCGGGCAGCCTCGGCGGCGGCCGCGACGTCGCTGACGACGGTGCGGTTCGCCACCGGCAGCAGGACGTCGGCGAGTGCGACGACGTCGCCTGCCGCGACCACCACCTCGGCGGGGACCGCGGCGGCGCCGGCGAGGGCGGTCGCGATCGCCGACCTGCGGGCGGCCGTTTCGTCGTCCGTGTCCTGGGGGAGCCGGTAGGCGTCGATGACGGCCGTGAATGCCGCCATGTCGTCCTCGGCGAACTGCAGGGCCTTCTCGCGAAACGCATCTGCTGAGGCGCAGATGCGTTCGACGAGCATCCCGTGGTCGGCGTACCTCTTGCCGGTGGTGTAGCGGGCGACCATCGAGACCAGCGCGGCTGCCTGGCCGAGGTGGAGAGCGCCGGTCGCGCCGCCGCCGGGCGCGGGGGTCCGAGCGGCGAGCGAATCCAGGAATCCGGCGATCGTGTCGTCTCGGAGGGTCATGACCGGATCTTCTTCATCTCGGGGTCGACGAGCGGCTCGGCCACGACCGTTGCGGGGATGCGGCGTCCGAAGTACTCGATCTCCACAGCGGTGTCGACGGTCGCGTTCGCGGGAAGCCAGGCGTAGGCGATCGGCGCCCCCACCGTGTGACCGAACGCGGCGCTCGTGACGTACCCGGCGGGCTGTCCGTCGACGAACACCGGCTCGTGGCCGAGGACCACCGACGTGCGGTCGTCGATCATGAGGCACGCCAGGCGCCGCTCCACCGTCTCGTCGGAAACGCCGTCGAGCGCGTCACGCCCACGGAAGTCGCCCTTCTGCAGCCGGACCGCGAAACCGAGACCGGCTTCGTAGGGGTTGTGCTCGGTGGTCATGTCGCTGCCCCACGAGCGGTAGCCCTTCTCCATCCGCAGGCTGTTGAACGCGGCGCGGCCGGCGGCGATGACGTCGTACTTCTGCCCCTCCGCCCACAGCAGATCCCACAGTCGCAGACCGTTGTCGGCGGACGTGTACAGCTCCCAGCCGAGTTCGCCGACGTACGACAGACGCATCGCCGTGACGGGAACACCGCCGATGCGGACCTGCTTCGCGCGGAAGTACTTGAAGTTCTCGTTCGTGAAGTCGTCGGAGCTCAGCGCCTGCACCAGGTCCCGGGCTCGCGGACCCCACAACCCGATCCCGCACGTGCCGCCGGTGATGTCCCGGATCTGCACACTGCCGTCGTCGGGGGACTGGCGGCGGAAGTAGTCGAGGTCGAGGTTGCCGTTGGCGCCGACCTGGAAGACGGTGTCGGACAGTCGCGTGACGGTGAGGTCGCTGCGGACGCCACCGGTCTCGTCGAGCGCGAGCGTGTAGGTGACGGACCCGACGGACTTGTCCATCTTGCCGGTCGTCAGCCGGTCGAGCAGGGCCAGCGCGCCGGGACCGCTGATCTCGAGCCGCTTCAGCGGTGTCATGTCGTACATCGCCACCGACGTGCGGGTACGCCAGGCCTCGGCCGCGGCGATGGGGGAGTGGAACATCGCCGCCCACGGTTCACGGGCCGGTGGCTGCCATTCGGCCGGAAGGTCTTGCACCAGACGGGCGTTGGATTCGAACCAGTGCGGGCGCTCCCAGCCGGAGCTCTCCAGGAACACGGCGCCGAGTTCCTTCTGGCGAGCGTGGAAGGGGCTGACCCGCAGGTCGCGGGGAGACTCCTTGGGCTGCAGCGGGTGCAGCACGTCGTAGATCTCGACGAAGTTCTGCTGCGACGTCTCGCTGACGTAGTCGGGTGCGAGCTGGATCTCCTCGAAGCGGTGAACGTCGCAGCCGTGCAGTTCGACCTCGGAGCGGCCGTCGACGAGCAGTTGCGCGACCGCCCGGCCGACACCGGCGGAGTGCGTCACCCACACTGCCTCGGCGATCCAGAACCCGGCGACGTCCGGGGACTCGCCGATGAGCGGTCCGCCGTCCGGGGTGAACGAGAAGACCCCGTTGAAACCGGCCTCCAGTTTCGCGGATTCGAGGCACGGCAGCAGCAACTTGCTCTGCTCCCACGACGGCGCGAAGTCTTCCTCCGTGAACGGCAGCATCGACGGCATGTCGGACGCGGACACGTCGTCGCTCTCGTCCAGGTCGCGCAGGTTCACCGGCATCGGGCGGTGAGCGTACGTGCCGATGCCGAGGCGGTCGACGTGCTCACGGAAGTACAGATCCTGGTCCTGGTGGCGCAGGATCGGGAAGCCCGCCTCGGCGAGTTCGGTGTTCCGTCCGACGAGTTCGGGAATCTGCTCGGTCTTCGCGTACTGGTGCGCCAGAGGGAGCAGCGGGACGTCCATGCCCACCATCGCGCCGATGTCGGGACCCCAGAAGCCCGCGCAGGACACCACGATGTCGGCGGGGATCACCCCGTCGGCGGTGGCGACGCCGGTCACCTTGCCGCCGCTCTGTTCGATGCCGATCACCTTCGTCGAACCCTGGAACACGGCACCGCGGGCCTCGGCGCGCCGGGCCAGCGCGACGACGACACGGGACGCCTTCGCGAGGCCGTCCGTCTCCACGTACAGCCCGCCGAGAACCCGCTTCTCGTCGAGCAGCGGGTGCAGCTTCGCGCACTCGGCCGGGTCGAGGACGGCGCCCTCGATGCCCCAGGACGTGGCCCAGCCCTGCTTGCGGTGCAGATCGGCGAGACGCTCGGGGGTGGTGGCCACCTCGAGTCCGCCGAGCTGGTTGAAGCACCATTCGCCGTCCACGTCGAGTCCGACGAACTTCTCGACCGTGTACCGGGCGAACTCGGTCATCGTCTTGGACGCGTTCGTCTGGAACACCAGGCCCGGTGCGTGCGACGTGGAGCCTCCGGTGAGCGGCAACGGTCCCTGGTCGAGAACCGTGATCCGATCCCAGCCGCGAGCGGTGAGCTCGTCGGCCAGATTCGCGCCGACGATGCCGGCTCCGATGATCACTACGCGCGGTGACCCCATGATGGTCCTCCTGGTTGGGTGGGTGCCTGTGTGTGGCGAAGTTGCGGGAGATTCGGTGTTCGGTGTGGGCTCGAACGGCGCCGGAAAGAACTGTGAATTGCGAAACGGATCGGACTGATGTGACTCCATTACGGCAACTGATATATCAACACATTAGGTTCGGAAGAGTAAGGGGGTCAACCCCGAATTGCGGGTAATTCCACGATGATTGGTTGGGGAAATGAGAGCGATTCCGCGAGCGACCGTGGAAATGTGCACCGTGCGCGACGGTGATGACGCGGAACCGGGTGTGGATGGAGGTAACCGTCGCACGGTGATGTCGCCTATCCTGAAGTCGCGATGACTGAATTGGACGATAACTCGAATGGAGATCGGAGCCGGCCGTCCGGCGCTGTGCAGTCAGTGGACCGCGCTCTGGCGGTACTCGAAATCCTGGCGAGGCTCGGTACCGCCGGCGTCACGGAAATCGCCGACGAGTTGGGTGTCCACAAGTCGACCGCGTCGCGCCTCGTTGCCGTTCTGGATTCGCGAGGCTACGTCGCCCAATTGAAGAACCGGGGAAAGTTCCAGCTCGGCAATTCCATCGTCCGTCTGGCCCGCACCGCGTCGCCGGACGGCGATCTGGTGCGGCAGAGTCAGGAATTGTGCGCCGAACTGGCGGAAACTGTCGGCGAGAGCGTCAATGTGTCGATACTCGACGGCAATCGCTCGGTGAGCATCGTCAAAGCGGACGGTCCGTCCGGTGTCGGTACCAATACCTGGGTGGGTCAGAGCAGCCCGGCACATGCGACGGCGAGTGGAAAATTGTTGCTGACGGAATTGTCCGACAGTGAACTCGCGGAGCGCGTGGGAGAAACTCCGATTGCTCTCACGGAGAAAACTCTCACCGATGTGCCTGCGCTCGTGGAATCGCTGAAAACCATTCGCGAGCGGGGCTGGGCGGAGTCCGAGGAGGAACTCGAACTCGGGCTGAACGCGGTGTCCGTCCCGATCCGCGACTACACGTCGAAAATGATTGCTGCTCTGAGTGTGTCCGGCCCCGCCTACCGACTGCTGCCGGAACGGTTCGAGGACGTCGCCCGCGCCGCACTCGACACGTCCCAGCAGATCAGCAGCCGATTGGGCTATGCCGTCACGTAGTGCCGGCATCAGGCCCGCGACCTGGCGAGTTGCTTCTTGTACCGGGTGAACAGCCGGGGACTGTTCATCGCGAAGACGCCCACGGTGTCGCCGTCCCGGTCGTAGGTGGCCACGAACGTGCCGGTTCCGGGATCGCCGTCGACGAACCGGACCTCGTCGGTGCTGTGTCTCGTCCCGGCGAACTGCAGCATCTTGCCGTACTGGTGGGACCAGAAGTACGGGATCGCGGCGGGTCCGGACGGTGTGGCCATGATCGTGTCGGCGACGGTGGCGGCCTGTGCGACGGCGTTGCTCCAGTGTTCGCTTCGGTGGTGCACCTGGTGGGCGTCGTCGAACGTCCGCGCGCAGTCGCCGATCGCGTACACGCCGGGGACGTTCGTGCGGCACGACGAGTCGGTGAGGAAACCGTCTTCGATCATCAGTTCCGAGTCGCTTGCCCATTCGACATTGGGGACGGCCCCGATTCCGACCACCACGGCGTCCGCGGGGAGGGTCGTTCCGTCACTCAGCTGGACGGCTTCGACCGCGTCGTCACCGAGCAGTGCGGCGACGACTGCCCCGGTGAGGAGCCGGACGCCGTGTGCGGCATGCTGTCCTGCGCAGATCGCCCCGAGTTCGATGCCGAGCGGGCCGGCGAGGGGCGTGGGCGAGGCCTCGACGACGGTGACGTTCAGGCTCATGCGGGCCGCGGTGGAGGCCACCTCGGCGCCGATGAACCCTGCTCCCACGATCACGAGGTTCTGTGCACGTGACAGCGAATCCCGCAGTGCGCGTGCGTCGTCGACCGACCTGAGGGTGTGCACGCCGGCGAGGCCGGAGTGTCCGGGCAGGGTCCGGGCGCGCGCGCCCGTCGCGACGACGACGGCATCGGCGTCGAAGTGGGATCCGTCGTCGAACGTGACCCGGTGGCTCCCGTCGGGGGAGCGGACCAGACCGGTGGCCGTTCGGTTCATGCGCCATTCGACGTCGAGTGTGTCGTCGTCGCTGTTCATCAACAGGAGGTCCTCGTCGGTCAGGTCGCCGGTGAGGAATTCCTTGGACAGGGGCGGCCGGTCGTAGGGCAGGGACTGCTCGCTCCCGGCCACGACGAGGCGGCCTGCGTATCCCTTCTCGCGCAGTGCGCGGACCGCCGACAGTCCGGCGAGTGAAGCACCGAGTACCACAATGGAATTCGGGACAGTGTTCATCGGGCGTCGCCCTTCTCTTCGAGATGAAGCAGCACGGTGCCGTCGACGATCGACACATCGTGTGTGCGGACTGCGATCTTGGCCGGTGGGCCCGAGGGCACTCCGGTGCGCAGGTCGAAGCACGCTTCGTGGAGCGGGCACTCGACGGTGCAGCCTTCGACCCAGCCGTCGGCGAGGGAGGCGTCCTGATGGGTGCAGGTGTCGTCGATGGCATACAGACCGTCGGAGGTGTGGAAGACGGAGATGGCAGCCATGCCCGGCGGGGTCACCGTGACGACTTCGCCCACGGGCAGTGTCACGAGTTCGCACACGGGGAAGGCCGTGGCGCCGGGGTGGGTCACAACTGGGGAATCGTTATCGAGAATCACTCGATACCTCCGAAAGCGTCGGGGAGGAAGGACAAGTTGTGGAGCGGTTGTTGCGCTATGCGCGACGACTTGCAAGGTGTGCAACACAATGCTCTCCGGTGCTGCCCCACGGTGTCAAGCATTCGCGTGTAAAAACTGCGTTCCCGAAGTGGGTGGGCATAACCTCGGGGCATGAGTGAATCCGAGGCAACGGCGCCCGCGGCCCAGGGAACGGAAGGAAAGGCGAAGACCGTGCACGCGGTGGAACGTGCCATCGACGTGCTCGAGATAGTCGCGGCAGAAGGCCGTGTCGGCGCCTCGGAGATCGCCGTGCGTCTCGGCGTGCACAAATCGACCGTGTCACGCCTGATCGCCTCGCTGCAGCAACGCGGATTCGTGGAGGAAGCGGGTGTTCGCGGCAAGTATCAGCTCGGATTCGCGGTAGTGCGATTGGCCGAGGCCACGGTCGCGCAGAGCGGGCTCGTCGAGGTTGCGCAGCCGGAGTGCGACCGCCTGGCCGATGCCTTCGGGGAGACGGTCAACCTCGCGGTACTGGACGGTGCGGCGACTCTCAACGTGCTCGAGGCCCGCAGCGATCGCCACGTCGCGCTGCGTACGTGGGTGGGTCAGGTGACCCCGGCGCACGCGACCGCGACCGGCAAGGTCCTGGTCTCGGAATTGACGTCCGGCCAGCTCCGGAGCCGGTTGGGGCCGCAGTTGAGCCCGCTCACTCCCAATACGATCACCGACTTCCGGGCGCTCGACGTCGAACTCGAGCACGTGCGGTCGCGCGGGTGGGCGTCCACGGCCGAGGAACTCGAAGCGGGGCTCAATTCCATCGCCGTGCCGGTGCGGAGCAAGGTCACCAACCGGATCGTCGCGTCGATCTGTGTGTCCGGTCCGGAGTACCGGCTGGCGCCCGAACGGTTCGAGGCCGTGGCGCTCGAACTCGCCGACGCGGTCGCGCGGATCGAAGCGCAGCAATCCGTCGGCGCGGGTGACTGAACGCCCGGAAGTGCTTCTCCCTCAAGGCGGGACGAACGGATAGTCCCGTTTGCCCGGGTTTCGGCCGTCCGCGGTTAACGCGATGTTTCGGTCGTGTCGCGTCTGCGAAAGAAGTGTCGAATGTGATGTTTGACACGTCCGCGGGCCACAGTCTAAGTTGTGTAAATCGCATAGCGTTGCTGATGACGCAACAATGCTGACGCCGCGATGACTCGGCGGGAACAGCTGCCCGCTGTTCGAACGGTCGCCGCGGATCGGGCACGCATGTCGTCACACTCGGCAACGACGCCCCCTGCGATCTGCGCCCCCTACGCACACAGACATCAGGTCACAGCCCGACCGAAACGCATCTTTCCCGGCAACGAAAGAAACGGTGACATCTATGTCCGCTCCGGACGTCCAAGCCCCCGCTCCCGCCTCCGCGCCCGCACCGGCACTGATCCCCACCCTCGGTGGCCGCTATTACACCGACGCCGACATCTTCACGGACGAACAGGAGAACCTGTTCGAGGCGATGTGGTTCTGCGCCGTCCGCGCCGCCGATCTCGCCGACCCCGGAGCCTTCCGGAAGGTCACGGTGGGCCGGGAGAGCGTGCTCCTCGTCCGCGGCCGCGACGGGGAACTGCGCGCCTTCCTCAACATCTGCCGGCACCGCGGCGCCATGCTGTGTACCGAGGACGAAGGGCAGATCCGCAGAAACCTTCAGTGCCCCTACCACGCGTGGACGTACGGACTCGACGGCAAACTGGTGGCCGCCCCCAACATGGCCGCGCTGCGGGACGAGACCGGAGCCGACATCGACCGGGTGCGGTACGGACTGGTGCCGGTCGCGCTTCGCGAATGGCTCGGCTACGCATGGGTGTGCCTGGCCGACGAACCGCCGTCGTTCGAGGACGAGGTCGTCGGCGCCGTCACCGAACGACTCGGTGATCCGGCCGCCATCGACCGGTACCAGATCGGAACCCTGGAACTCGGCCGCCGGATCGTCTACGACGTCGCGGCCAACTGGAAGCTGATCATCGAGAACTTCATGGAGTGCTACCACTGCGCGACCATCCACCCCGAGCTCACCGAGGTACTTCCCGAGTTCGCGGACGGCCTTGCCGCACAGTACTTCGTGGGGCACGGTGCCGCCTTCGGTGACGACGTCGAGGGATTCACCATCGACGGAACCGGCGGATTCGAGTCGTTGTCCGGCATCAGACCCGACCAGGACCGCAAGTACTACGCCATCACGATCCGGCCGCAGGTCTTCGTCAACCTCGTGCCCGACCACGTCATCTTCCACCGCATGTACCCCGTGTCCGCGGATCGCACCATCGTCGAATGCGACTGGCTGTACTCCCCGGAGGTCACCGCATCGGGTCGGGACGTCTCCCGTTCGGTGGAGCTGTTCCACCGGGTCAACCAGCAGGACTTCGACGCCTGTGAGCGGACCCAGCCCACGATGGCGTCGAAGGCGTACCGGAACGGGGGTGTGCTGGTGCCCGCGGAACACCACATCGGCGAATTCCACGACTGGCTACTCGAAAGGCTGAGCGGGGATCCCCGATGACCTACGCCGGCGAGCAACCGAGGGTGACCGACCCTCCCAGGGTGAACGATGTCGATCCGCAACCTCGACACCAGGAGCAGGAGCCGGCGGTGCCGTCCGGCGGCGAGGGGCGGCGGAGCGTCGACAAGGTGGTGTTCGGCACGGCCGCGGCGCTCGGTGTCGGACTCATCCTGTGGGGACTGCTGGCGCCGGAGAACCTCTCGGTCGTGTCGACCGCGGCGCTGGACTGGCTGGTGGCCGACCTCGGTTGGCTGTTCATCGCCGCGTCGTCGGCGTTCGTCGTCTTCTCGCTGTTCCTCGCGTTCTCCCGGTACGGCCGGATTCCGCTCGGCCGCGACGGCGAGAAACCGGAGTTCCGAACGGTGAGCTGGATCGCGATGATGTTCAGCGCCGGCATGGGAATCGGATTGATGTTCTACGGCGTCGCCGAACCCCTCGCCCACATGGTGAGCCCGGCGCCGGGAACAGACGGTTCCGTCGGTTCGGCGATGGCCACGACGATGTTCCACTGGGGACTGCACCCGTGGGCGATCTACGCGGTCGTCGGATTGTCCATCGCCTACGGCTCCTACCGGCGCGGACGCAAACAACTCATCAGCGCCGCGTTCTTCCCTCTCCTCGGCCGCCGCTCGGAAGGCGCCGTGGGGAAGGTCATCGACATCCTCGCGATCATCGCGACGATGTTCGGCACCGCCGCGTCGCTCGGGCTCGGCGCACTGCAGATCGGTTCCGGCCTCGAGATCATCGGCTGGATGGACAACGTCGGCACGTTCGCGCTCGTTGCCCTCGTCGGGCTGCTGACATTCGCGTTCGTCGGTTCGGCGGTGTCGGGAGTCGCGCGGGGCATCCACTGGCTGTCCAACATCAACATGGTGCTGGCGGTGATTCTCGCGCTGTTCGTGTTCGTGCTCGGTCCGACCGTCCTCATCCTCAATCTGCTCCCCACCGCGATCGCGGACTATGCGGCGCAACTCGCCACCATGTCGGGACGGACGGCCGCGAGTTCCGGCGACGACACGGCGTCCTGGCTGTCGTCGTGGACGATCTTCTACTGGGCGTGGTGGGTGTCGTGGACTCCGTTCGTCGGAATGTTCCTCGCCCGGATCAGCCGCGGCCGCACGATCCGGCAGTTCGTGATCGGCGTGATCGTCATTCCCACCTCGGTCAGCCTCGTGTGGTTCGCGGTGTTCGGCGGTGCCGGCATCGGACAGCAGCAGGACGGAGTCGACCTGGCGGCCCGCTCGTCGACCGAAGGCCAGTTGTTCGGGATGCTCGACCATCTGCCGTTGACCGGATTCGCCACCGTGCTGGTCATGGTGCTGGTTGCGATCTTCTTCGTGTCCGGCGCGGACGCCGCGTCGCTGGTGATGGGCACGCTGTCGCAGCGTGGTGCACGAGAACCGAGCACGTGGGTCGTCATCTTCTGGGGAACCCTCACCGGGGGCACCGCGGCACTCATCCTCTGGACCGGCGGCTCGGACGCCCTTCAGGGGCTGCAGACGATGACGATCATCGCGGCCGCGCCGTTCCTTCTGGTGATGATCGGACTGTGCTTCTCGCTGTATCGGGACGTCTCCCGTGATCCGCTCATCGTCGGTTCATCGAAAAAGTCTGCACACGAGAGGGTTTCGGACACAGTATGAAGATGTCGGCACTATCCGCGGATCTCGACGTCCCGAGGTTGTTCGGGAAGGTGAATTTCATCGCGGGGGAGTGGGTCGCGGCGACGTCGGGGCGCACCCGCGACTGCATCGACCCGGCAACCGGGAACGTGATCGCCACGGTCGACGAGGCGTCGCCCGAAGACGCCGGGCGAGCCGTGCTGGCGGCCCGGGCGGCCTTCGATGCCGGGGACTGGCCGGAGACGGCGGTTGCCGTGCGATCGTCGCTCCTGTCGCGCATCGCGGATCTCCTCGAGCGCGACAAGGAGGAATTGGCGCGTATCGAGACGTTGGACACCGGTAAGACATTGGTGGAGAGCCGAATCGACATCGACGACGTCGTCTCGGTATTCCGGTACTACGCCCGGCTGGCCCTCGTCTCCAGCGACCGAGTGGTCGACGTGGGTGACCCCGCGGTCGTCTCCCGGGTCGTTCGCGAACCGATCGGGGTGTGCGTCCTCATCGCACCGTGGAACTACCCGCTGCTCCAGATCTCCTGGAAGGTGGCACCCGCGCTGGCCGCCGGGTGCACGATGGTGCTCAAGCCCAGTGAGGTCACGCCGCTGAGCACGATCGCGTTCGCCCGGCTGATCGAGGAGGCGGGTGTGCCCGCCGGGGTCGTCAACCTCGTGCAGGGCAGCGGCGCCGACCTCGGCCCCGCGCTGACCGACACCGGTGACGTCGACTTCATCTCGTTCACCGGTGGACTCGCGACCGGCACCACCATCCTGCAGACGGCCGCGAAGCACGTCACGAAGGTCGCCGTGGAACTGGGCGGGAAGAACCCGCACATCGTCTTCGCGGACGCCGAATGGGAGTCCTCGGTCGACCAGGTGCTCACCGGCGTCTTCCTGCATTCGGGGCAGGTGTGCTCGGCAGGGACGCGGCTGATCGTGGAGGAGTCGATCGCCGACGACTTCGTCGCCGCCCTCGTCTCGCGCGCCGAGGCCATCCGCGTCGGACCGGGTCTCGATCCCGGCAGCGAGACCGGACCTCTCGTGTCGGCGGCGCAGCGCGACAAGATAGAATCCTATGTGGCACTGGGTATCTCCGAAGGGGCGACGCTCCGTACGGGTGGCTCCCGGCCCGCCGATCCCGCGCTCGACGGCGGCAGCTACTACCTGCCCACCATCTTCGACCACTGCGACCGCTCCATGCGCATCGTGCAGGAGGAGACGTTCGGGCCCATTCTCACGGTCGAGAGATTCACCACCGAGGAGGACGCGGTCCGGCTCGGCAACGACACCGAGTACGGCCTCGCCGCCGGAGTCCGGACGTCGGACGCCGCCCGGGGCGAACGGGTGGTGCGCCGCCTGCGCCACGGGACCGTGTGGCTCAACGACTTCGGCTACTACACCGCGGCGGCGGAATGGGGCGGATTCAAGAAGTCCGGCAACGGACGCGAACTCGGACCCGCCGGGCTCTCCGAATACCAGGAAGTCAAACACATCTGGAACAACACGACCTCGCCTCTCGCGGGTTGGTTCACCGCGCCCTGACATTCTCCCGGCAGGGCGCGCGAGCAGGCACACTCAACTTCTCAGGAAGTGATCGAATGACCAGTACCGACAACACAACCGGCGATCACGACAGTGGACTCGAGGATTTCGGCTACAAGGAGTCCCTCGATCGCAGTATCGGCAAGTTCGCGAGCTTCGCCGCGGGCGTCAGCTACATTTCCATTCTGACCGGCACTTTCCAGTTGTTCTACTTCGGATTCGGCACCGCCGGCCCCGCCTACCTGTGGTCGTGGCCGCTGGTGTTCGTCGGCCAGCTCGCCGTGGCACTGTGCTTCATGGAGCTGGCCGCCAAGTATCCGATCGCCGGCTCCGTGTACAACTGGGCGAAGACGCTCGGCAGCAGAATAGTGGGGTGGTCCGCGGGCTGGCTGATGCTCACCGCGTCGATCGTCACCCTGTCGGCCGTTGTGCTGGCACTGCAGCTCAACCTGCCGCGGCTGTGGAGCGGCTTCCAGATCGTCGGTGACGGCACCGGAGAACACGACTTCGCCACCAACGCCGTCATTCTCGGGACGGTGATGATCGGCTTCACCACCGTCGTCAACGCGCTCGGTGTCCGTCTCATGGCGATGATCAACAGCGCCGGTGTGTTCATCGAGATCATCGCGGCGGTGCTGATCGCGATCATCCTCGCCGCCAACATGACCCGCGGCCCGCAGGTATTCTTCTCCACCCACGGGTACGGCGCAGGCGAAAGCGGTGGATACCTCGGTGCGTTCCTGGTGGCGACGCTCGCGTCGGGCTACGTGATGTACGGCTTCGACACCGCGAGTTCGCTGGGCGAGGAGACGGTCGAACCCCGCCGCACCGCCCCCAAGGCGATCTTCCGTGCGATCCTCGCGTCGTTCGTGATCGGCGGCGCGATCCTCGTGTTCGCCGTGATGGCGGCACCCGACCTCGACGATCCGAAGATCGGCGCGTCGGACGGCAGCCTGCAGTACATCGTGGAGCAGGTGATGTGGGGGCCGCTGGGCACGATCTTCCTGGTATGCATCGTGATCGCGGTGACCGTCTGCTCGCTGGCGGTGCATACCGCCGCCATCCGGCTGACCTTCGCGATGGCTCGCGACAACGCACTCCCATTCGGTGAGCGGCTCGCCCGCGTCCACCCGAGAACGCGGACACCCGTCGTGCCTGCCGTGACGATCGGGGTGGTGGCCGCGCTGATCCTGGTGGTCAACATCGGCCAGCCCCACATCTTCACCGTGCTGACCTCGATCGCGATCATCATGATCTACCTGGCCTACCTGATGGTCACCGGACCGATGCTGAAGAAGAGGCTGCGGGGTGAGTGGCCGCCGCGGGACCTGAAGGAGGGTGGCTACTTCACGATGGGCAAATGGGGACTACCCGTCAACATCGTCGCGCTCGTGTGGGGAATCGGGATGGCCCTCAACCTTGCCTGGCCGCGCGAGGCCGTGTACGGCGAACCCTGGTACAACACCTGGGGCGCCTTCGTCTACATCGGCGTCATCCTCGGGTTCGGCCTGCTGTGGTACCTCACCACCGGCAGGCACCACATCGGAACGTTGACGTCACACTGCGCGGCGGTGGTAACGCCCGCGCCGGAATCCGAACCGAACGACAAGGAGCTCGCCCGATGACCGACGGCGAATCGAAGAGCACTGCAGGGGAATTCGACTACGTGATCGCGGGCGGCGGCAGCGCGGGATGCGCTCTCGCGGCTCGTCTCAGCGAAGACCCGGCGGTGACGGTGTGCCTGCTCGAGGCGGGCCCGTCCGACGTGGGGGACCGGGCGATCCTCGAGCTGTCCCAGTGGATGCATCTGCTCGACTCCGGGTACGACTGGGACTACCCCGTCGAGCCGCAGGAGAAGGGCAACAGCTTCATGCGGCACGCCCGGGCCAAGGTTCTCGGTGGCTGCTCGTCCCACAACTCGTGTATCGCATTCTGGCCGCCCGCCGAGGCACTGGACGACTGGGAGGCGATGGGGGCGTCGGGATGGGGTGCGCGTGACATCCTCCCGTACGTCAGTCGGCTGGAGAGCAACGACGCCCCCGGTGAGGGGCACGGCCGCGGCGGGCCGGTGCGGTTGCGCGACGTCCCGCCGAACGACCCGTGCGGCCGAGCGGTTCTCGACGCCGCCGCCGCGGTCGGTCTGCCGACCGTTGCATTCAACCGCGGTGGAACGGTGCTCAACGGTGCCGGGTGGTTCCAGATCAACGCGTCCGAGGACGGTACCCGGATGTCGTCGTCGCACGCCTACCTGCACCCGATCCTCGGGACCCGGCCCAATCTGGAGGTTCGGACCGGCTGCTGGGTGAGCGAGATCCTGTTCGACGAACAGCAGACGGCGACGGGCGTCCGGTACCAGCGTCCCGACCTCACCGGCTACGACACGGTGTCGGCGCGACGGGAGGTGGTGGTGACGGCCGGGGCCATCGACACCCCGAAGTTGCTGATGCTGTCGGGTATCGGTCCGGCGGAGCATCTCGCGGAGTTCGGGATTCCCGTGCGCGTCGACTCGCCCGGTGTCGGATCGAACCTCGACGATCACGTCGAGGGGCTCGTGTTCTGGGAGGCGTCCCAGCCGATGGTCACCGAATCGACGCAGTGGTGGGAGATCGGCCTGTTCGCGACCACCCGGGAGGGCCTGAACCATCCCGACCTGATGATGCACTACGGCAGCGTCCCGTTCGACATGAACACCCTGCGGTGGGGCTACCCGACCACCGACAACGGATTCTGCTTGACACCCAACGTCACTCAGGGACGCTCCCGCGGAACGGTCCGGCTGCGGTCGCGGGACTTCCGCGACCGCGCGAAGGTCGATCCACGGTACTTCACCGACAGCGAGGGTCACGACGACCGGGTGATGCTGTCCGGGGTGAAGCTGGCCCGCACGATCGCCGAGCAGAAGGCGCTACGCGGGTGGATCGCCCGCGAACTGGCGCCGGGACCCGACGCGGTGACGGACGACGAGATCCTCGACTACATCCACAAGACCCACAACACGGTGTATCACCCCGCGGGCACGGCCCGAATGGGCAGTGTCGACGATCCGATGGCGGTGCTCGACCCGGAACTGCGGGTCAAGGGGGTTCGAGGACTGCGGGTGGTCGACGCGTCGGCGATGCCGAAACTGCCGCACGTCAATCCGAACATCACGGTCATGACGATGGCCGAGAGGTGCGCGGATCTGCTCCGTGGTCGGACCGCGGCCGGGCTGCGGGCGGCGGAGTCGACGTTGTCCGAGGTCTGATCCGGGCGTCTATCGCCTCGGCGGTCCTTCGCCAGATCTCGCTCTCCGGATCGATGACGGTGAAGTGATCGCCGGGCCCCTCGATCCGGACGACGTCGTCGGGGGTCGCCGCGGCGGCTTCGTGGTACTCCCTGCTCATCTCCAGCATGTCCGGCTCGTCCCCGACGGCGCACACCACCAGCTGAGGGATGCCCAGCGGCAGTCGCTCGATCGGCGACGACCGTTCGTACGCCGCACGGTCGCCGGCCCAGTGGCTGCCGACGGCGTCTGCCACCGCGCCCTCGCCGAGGTGGCGTTCGCCGGCGAGTCGCAGATTCAGCACCCCGGCGAGGCTGACCGCCAGGGCCGGACGAACCGCCGCCTGCTCGGCAGCGGCGTCGGCGGCGGCGCGGAGCGCGAGCTGAGCACCGGCCGAGTGGCCGAGGATCACGACCCGCTCCGGGTCCGCCTCCGGGACGGTCGCGACGGCCCGCACGGCGTCGGCAACATCAGATGTCATTGCAGCCCAACGGTGCTCCGCGCCCCGCCGGTACTCGGCATTCCAGGTGACGTACCCGAGGGCCGTCAGGTCGACCGCCAGCGCGTCCATCAGGTCGGACTCCCAACGAGGACGCCAGAATCCGCCGTGGACCAACACGGCGACGGGGAAGGGGCCGTCGCCGCCCGGGATCCGTAGTTCCACTCGCTGATCGGGGTGGTCGCCGTAGCGGACGATCCGCCCGGGGTGGAAGCGGTGGTGGTACCAGCTGTCGACGGCGTAGCGGAGTCCGTCGAGTCCCCGCCCCCGGATGTGGACCCGGGTGCCCGCCGAGCGGTCGGCCTCGCCCTCCCCGAAATCGACGCGGATCGCCCCGCCGGCCGGGGCGGTGAAGGAGGCCCCGGCACCGGGCACGGCGATGAATTCGCCTCGCCCCGCCGCCGACCGCACGGCCCGCTCCAGCCCGGCGGTGTCCGCGGCGAACGACAACTCGCCGGTCAGGCCGCGTGCATCCAGCGCCCGGCCCACGAGTTCCTCCGCGGTTCCGCGGTGTGCCACCACGCCGGGGGCGAAGACGATGTCGACTCTGCGCGCTGGTTCGGTCACCGAGTCACCGTACGTACCCGTGATGGCATCTGGCCAGGACACGCGTGATCCGTGCGAGGACGGCCGATTGGCAGTGGTGGTGCTGCTTCGGTGCAATCGATCAATGGATTTGCGAGCCGAACGGGGGTCCCGGGGTGAGTGCGGGGGCTCGCGCCGGAGCAATGATCGGGGATCAGCGTCTGAATGGCGCCGAGGTAATGGAGTATGAAATATACTGTTGTGCAGTGTAATTCGCTCCTTTTTGCGGCGGTACCGCTTGTGCTGCCCTGGCGGTGGACGAGCTAGGAGCCGCCGTGACGATATTTTGAGTGCGCCCGTCGGTGGTGCTGAGTCGGTGCGCACGGGCGGCGAAGCCGCATAATTGAGGTGCGAGGTGAGGTCGGTGCGGCAGACGCCCTGGTTGGCGACGACGGTATTCGTCGGGTCGGTTGCTGTCCTGCTCGCAGTCCACGCCGGCGGCGGTGCGTCGAGCGAACCCGACAGGGAAGCGACGCGCATGCTCGATCCCGCCGGGCCGGTCCTCGTCGTCACTCCGCCGCGCGGGCAGCCGGGCGACCGCATCCAGTATCACGCGACGAGTCTTCCGACCTGCGGCGGGCCGTGGACGGTGGAGTTCGGCGATCGTGTCCTGGGCGAGACCCGTCAGGTCGGCAGCGTCGCCGACTTCCGCGCGGCGGTGCCGAACCGCGGCAGTCGCGGTTTCCAGGTGGCCGGCCTGCGGTGCGTGCCGACCCCGTCCATGGTGGTGCAGACGACTTTCGAGGTGCTTCCGGTGACACGCTCGTCGGAGCCGACGACTACCTGGATCCTGCCGCCACCAGAGCTACCGACGCGGACGAAGAGACCCACACCGACGACCCCCACCACCACGGTCACAGCTCCTGCTGACGCGGAGCGGTAGCGGCGGCATCCGGAGCCGGAACGGTCCCGGCGGGGCCGCCTGCTGGGAAATCGTCGTCCACCGAGGGCCACTGGGGTGGTGTCCTCGGACGGTGTAGTGCAGCAGAGAGACGCCGTTCCGGAAGCCGCGGGCCTCCACCAGTTGCAGTCTCGGCATCTCGTACCCGTCGGGGAACAGTCGTCGTCCCCGACCCTGGACGGCGGGGTGCACGAACAGCCGGTACTCGTCGACCAGGCCGGATTCGATCAGGGCGTGGGTCAGAGTGATGCTGCCCGTGACCACGATGTCGCGGCCCGCCTGCCCCTTCACGGCGCATACCTGGGCGATCCAGTCGCCTGTGAGCACGGTCGAGTTCCGCCACTGGGGGTCGGCAATGGTCGAGGAGACGACGTACTTCTGAATCTGGTTCAGCTCGTCGGTGATCCCAGTCTGGTCGTCGGTCTGTCGGGGCCAATAGCCGCGGAAGTCCTCGAAGGTCTGCCTGCCCAGCAACATCGCGTCCGCACGCTCGGACTGCCGGCGGGTCGCCTCGAGCAGCTGCGGATCCTGGTCCGCCGGGTCGAACCAGTCGCCGAGCATCTCGATGGAGCCGTCGAGGGTGATGTTCTGGGTGATCGCGAGTGTTCTCATATCGAATACTGACACCGCCACGGTCGCAAAGCCATCGCCGCACGACCGACCGGGCCTGGTCGGATCTACCGGTGTGCGACGCCCATGAGGGCGCTGAACTCGCGTTGCAGAGTGGCACCCGGGGTGGCGCGTGCTCGGCTGTCGGTCGACGTGCCGGACGTCGTCGGGCAGGGGCCGGTGTGTGGTGTGAGTCCAGGCTGCGGGGCGCGTATTCGACAACCGTAGCGGTCGCCACGATTATGTAATATGAAGGTCGGGAGCCCGGTACTCGAACACCAGCAGTGAGGACGGTCATGGGCGTGCAGGCCAACACCAGAGCCATCGAGAAAGACATCGTCACCGACTTCAGCGAGCGGATGAGCTACGGGTCGTACCTCGACCTCGACACCCTGCTGAGCGCACAGAAACCGGTGAGCCGCCCGGAACATCACGACGAACTGCTGTTCATCATCCAGCACCAGACCACCGAACTCTGGCTGAAGCTCGTCCTGCACGAAACACTTGCGGCCCGAGCCGCTTTCGACGAGGACGAGATCGGCCGGGCGCTCAAGTGCGTGGCCCGCGTCAAGCACATCCAGAAGACGCTGACCGAACAGTGGTCGGTCCTGGCCACCCTGACCCCCACCGAGTACTCGGAGTTCCGCCAGTTCCTCGGCAATTCGTCCGGGTTCCAGTCCTACCAGTACCGCGCCGTCGAGTTCGTGCTCGGCAACAAGAACGCCGGAATGCTGACGGTGTTCGACGCCGATCCCGCCGCCCACGATCTGCTCGAACGGCTCCTCACCGAGCCGAGCCTGTACGACGCGTTCTGGCAGTGCCTGTCGCGGCTCGGGTACGACGTGCCGGCCTCTGCACTGGACCGCGACGTGACCACCGCCTACACGCTGAACGAGGACCTGCTGCCCCTGATCAAGTTCGTCTACGAGAACCACGACGAACACTGGGCCGTCTACGAGGCCTTCGAGGAGTTCGTCGACCTCGAGGAGAACTTTCAGCTGTGGCGCTTCCGTCACATGCGCACGGTGCTGCGGACCATCGGGATGAAATCCGGAACAGGCGGATCCAGTGGAGTGGGTTTCCTGCAGAAGGCACTGGACCTGACGTTCTTCCCGGAACTGCTGGCCGTGCGCACCGAGATCGGACGATGATGACCACCTCGACCGATGCGCCGGCCGCCCGCGCCGCCGAACTCGACGCCGCGGACCCGTTGCGCCCGTATCGCGACCTGTTCATCGGCGCCGACGACCCCTCGGTGCCCGCCTACCTCGACGGAAACTCGCTCGGACGGCCCACCAAGGCGAGCGCCGAGCGGATCACCGCCTTCGTCACCCAGTCGTGGGGCGGCCGGCTCATCCGCGGGTGGGACGAGGAGTGGTACGACCTGCCGATCACGATCGGTGACACCCTCGCGAGGGTGACGCTCGGCGCGGCCGCCGGACAGACCACCATCGGCGACTCGACGACGGTCCTGCTGTACAAGCTGGCACGCGGTGCGCTCGCGTTGCGCCCGGACCGCACCGAGATCGTCGTGGACCGCGACAACTTTCCGACGGACCGCTACGTGCTCGAGGCCGTCGCCGGAGAACTCGGGCTCACGCTCCGGTGGATCGAGTCCGATACCCGGGGCGGCGTCACCGTCGACGACCTGAAGTCCGTGGTCTCCGAACACACCGCGCTCGTCGTGCTCAGCCACGTCGCCTACCGCTCGGGTTACCTGGTCGACGCCGCCGGCGCCGCTCGCGTGACACACGACGCCGGTGCGCTGCTGCTGCTCGACCTGTGCCACTCCGTCGGCTCGGTTCCCCTCGAACTCGACACGTGGGGTGTCGATCTGGCGGTCGGGTGCACGTACAAGTATCTGAACGGCGGGCCGGGCTCACCGGCGTTCGCCTACGTTCGTGCAGACCATCAGCAGGACTTCGTGCAGCCGATCTGGGGCTGGATGGGCCGCGACAACCCGTTCGCGATGGAGCAGGGCTACCGGCCGGCGCCCGGCATCCGGCGCGTGATCAGCGGAACGCCGTCGGTCCTCGGCATGATCGCGCTGCAGGACACCCTCGCACTCCTCGACGACGTCGGCATGGACGCCGTGCGCGCCAAGTCGATCGCGCTCACCGAGTACGCGCTCGACCTCGTGCGCGAGTTACTGGTTCCGCTGGGCGTGGAGATCGGATCGCCGGAGGATTCCGCCGAGCGGGGTGGTCACGTCATCATCGACCACCCGCGGTTCGAGACCGTCGTCGAGCGACTGTGGACGAACGGCGTCATCCCCGACTTCCGGGCACCGCAGGGTCTGCGGCTCGGCCTGAGCCCGCTGAGCACGAGCTTCGGTGAGGTGTGCGCCGGGATACTCGCGATCCGTGATGAACTCACCGACTGAACCCGCGAGCGCGATCCTCGACGACTTCGATTCGCGGCCCGGCAGCGCGACGTCGCTGATCCGCACTGTCCTCGGTGCGTACGTGCGCGACCTCGGCGGGTGGGTGGCGATCGCCGACTTCGTGGAACTGATGCACGCCGTCGGTATCCCGTCCGAATCGACGCGCATTGCGGTGGCCCGCCTCAAGAAGAAGGGGGTGCTGCGGCCGCTGACCCGCGACGGGCGGAGCGGATACGAGGTGACCGAGCAGGCCGAGGCGATGTTCGGACGCGGCGATCCGCGGATCTTCGGCTTCCGTCAGATGGCGGACACCGATCCCTGGCGGCTGATCTCGTTCACCATCCCCGAATCTCAACGGGCGGTGCGGCACCAGTTGCGCAGACGGCTCGGCTGGATCGGTTGCGGAACCGTGTCGCCCGGCTTGTGGATCGCCCCCGAGTACCTCGCCCGCGAGGTGGGAGACATCGTCGACGCGCTGGGCCTGTCCGAGTACGTGACCACGTTCGTGTCGACGGCGGTGTGCGTCCCCGATTCGATGGGGGACGCGGCGACGCGGTGGTGGGACCTGGACGGCATCGCCGCGCGGCACCGCGACTTCCTGGACCGCCACCGGGTCGCTCTGGCTGCCGCAGAGGAGGTGTCGCCGCGCGAAGCGTTCGTCCGCTTCGTCCCGCTGCTCGACGAATGGCGCATCATCCCGTACATCGACCCGGGCCTGCCTGCCGGCATGCTGCCCGAGGACTGGCCCGGCGCCGACAGCGTCCGCCTGTTCGCGTCGGCGCGGGACCGCTACCTCGACGGGAGCCGCGACTGGGTGCGGAGCGTGCAGTCGCGGCTCCCCGTGTGAGGTGCTATCCGAGGAATTCCTCGCCGATGTTCTTGGCCCACTCCTCGGCCTGATCCTTCGGGCGGATCGAGCTGGACCCGTCGTGCCTGCCGTGTTCGCCGACCTGGACCGCGCCGAGGGAGACGAGCTTCTCCGCGATGATCTCGCCGCCGCGGTTGTAGGTCTCCTCGTACACCTTGTCGCCGAGGCCGAACAACGCGAACTGCACACCGGTGAGGTCGGGTTCGTCCTCCTCGAGGCCCTCGAAGAAGGGTTCCGCGCCGGTGGGCAGCTCGCCCTCACCGTAGGTGGAGCACACGATGACGTGGAAGTTCTCGGGGTCGAGATCGCCCGCGTCGAATTCCATCATGTCGTACAGGGACGTGTCGCCGTAGTCGCCGAGCACGTCGGCGATGTTGTCGGCCACCAGTTCGGAGGTTCCGCCCTCGCTGCCGTACAGAATCACCACTGCCATTGTTCTTGCTCCTCGTGAGTTGCTGCCGACGTGGTCAGTACACGTCGCGCAGGTAACGCTTTTCCTTCTTGAGCTTGGTCACGTACTCGGCGGCCTGCTCGGTGGAAAGGGTGCCATGGGTGGCGATGACGTCGTGCAGGGCCCGGTCGACATCCTTCGCCATCCGGGTGGCGTCGCCGCAGACGTAGAAGTGGCCGCCGTCCTCGAGCCAGGCGAACAACTCCGCGCCGTTCTCGAGCATCCGGTTCTGCACGTAGATCTTCTCCGCCTGGTCGCGGGAGAACGCGAGGTCGAGGCGGGTGAGGAGACCGCTGTCGCTCATCGCGCCGATCTCCTCCTCGTAGATGTAGTCCGACGCGCGGTGCTGGTCGCCGAAGAACAGCCAGTTGCGTCCCGACGCGCCCCGCGCCTGCCGCTCCTGCAGGAACGCGCGGAACGGCGCGATGCCGGTGCCGGGTCCGACCATGATCATCGGTGCGTCGTCGTTCGCGGGGACGCGGAACGACTTGTTCTTCGACACGAAGATCCCGCCGTTGCCGCCCTCGGCGATCCGGTCGGCGAGGAACGTGGAGCACACGCCACCGCGGTCGCGCCCGGCCGAGCTGTGGCGGACGCTGGCGACGGTCAGGTGCACGCTGCCGGGGTTGGCGAGCGGGCTGGACGAGATGGAATACGCCCTGTGCTGCAACGGCTTCAGCAGCCCGACGAACTCGTCCGCGGTCAGGGTCACCGACGGTTCGAGGAGCAGCAGGTCGAGCACGTCCTTGCCCCACAACCAGGCGTCGAGTGCTTCCTTGTCGCCGTGCCGCAGCACATGGCTCAGTTCTTCGTCGCCCGCTCGCTTCTCGATCTCGTCGATGAATTCGTGGCTCGGCGTGGAGATCTCGTAACCGTGCAGCAGGAGATCGCTGAACGGCCGCTCCTTGCCGGTGACGGCGGCATCCGCCGGGGTGCCCAGCCGGGACACCAGGGCGTCGACGAGCGCGGGATCGTTGATCGGCATCACACCGAGCGCGTCACCGGCCTCGTACTCGAGACCGCTGTCGGCGAGCGCGAACTCGTAGTGCCGGATCTCCTTCGCGGACGTGTCGCTCGACAGCCGACGGTTCACGGAGAGCGTGGACGCGTAGGGGTTCTTGCGGTTCCACTGCGACCGCTTCCGGGCCGGCTTCGTCTCGGGCTCGGCGACATCGGCGACGGGGGACTCGCCGCGAATGCCCTCGACGGCTGCGAACAGGGGGAGAGTGTCGGCGACCCACGCGGCGGCCGTGTCCTCGTAGTCGACGTCGCAGTCGACGCGCGGAGTGACGCGGCGGGCACCGAGCTGCTCGAGCCGGGTGTCGATCATCTTGCCGGCCTGGCAGTACCCGTCGTACCCGGTGTCGCCGAGCGCGAGCACCGCGAAGTCGGTGTTCTCCAGTCGTGGCGCGGTCTCCGCGGACAGTGCCTGCCAGAACAGCTCGGCGTTGTCCGGCATCTCACCCTCACCGTAGGTGGAGGTGACGACGAGGACGCGGTGCATGGCGGCGAGGGCGTCCGTGTCGACGTCGTCGAGGGCGCTCACGACCGGCGCGAAACCCTGCGAACGTGCCGCGGCCGCAGCGTCCTCCGCCACACCCTCGGCGTTCCCGGTCTGGCTGCCGTACAGCACGTGCATGGCGGGCAACTGCCCACCGCCCGCCGCGGCGGGCGCATTGGAGCCGCCGACGACGAGGCGCGAGCTCATGCCGGCGAGGAAGCCGGTGAGCCAGACGCGCTGGTCCTCGCTGAACGGGGCGTCCTGGGGGATGTAGGGCATCTTCATGAGGGGACCACGTCTCTCGTGGGGATCAGATCGGGGAGAGCGTGCTGCGCGAACAGCTCCTCGAAACCGGGCAGCCGGCCGATCTTGTCGACGTTCTTGGCGTCCTGGTGCAGGATCCAGCCGTACGTGCCGGGGGCGTCGATGGACCGCACGTTGCGGCGGCGCAGCGCATCCTTGTAGTCGGCGAGACGCTTGGCCGCCACCATCACGGCCAGGTCCTCGTCGCTGTAGTCCTTCAACGCTTCCCGCGCGTACCGCTGCAACCGCTGCATGAGGAAGAAGTCCTCGGTGAGCAGCAGGTTGCGGACGGCCTTGTCGACCGCCGGATCGGACGGATCCGCGGCACCCGGCAGCTTGGACAGCGCCATCTCCTGCGCCGCGTTCAGCACGGTGTAGTTGTTCAGTAGCGCGAACATGGCCTCGGTGTCGGCCTCGCCGTAGCCGGGCACGGCGCCGTCCAGCACCGCGTGACCGTCCCGGTAGTCCAGCTTGAACTTGCGCACCTGGTGCGCGACCAGTGCGGCGGCGAGTTCGTCGGCCAGGTCCTTGCGGGGCTTGGCCTTCAGGATCTCGTCGCTGTCCTGGTACTGCAGCAGCGCGCGCGGCATGCCGTACACGAAGTGGTGCTGTTCGGTCTCCCAGTTCTCGAGCAACCAGGCCGCCTTGGCGGAGCCGGTGGCCTCGAGGTGCCACCCGAGCAGCACGTGCACGGCCTGACGGTGCAGCGCTGCGTGCTCGTCGTCGCCGGTGACGGAGCCGAGCAGGATCGAGTCCGCGCTGGCCTTGCCGGGCAGCTTGCCCTCGGGGTCGTACTGGTAGACGAAGCCACCGCTCATGCCGTTGCCGACGCCCTTGCCGAAGCCGCCGAGGTTGAGGACGGCGCCGTTGGTCATGTACTCGCACGCGAAGTCGCCGACGCCCTCGACCACCGCGGTGGCACCCGAATTGCGCACCGCGAAACGGTCACCCGCCTGGCCCTCGACGAACGTGCGCCCACCGGTGGCGCCGAACAGTGCGAAGTTGCCGATCAGCACGTTGCCGCCGTGCAGGTCGGAGCCGCCACCGGGCGAGCGCACGACGATGCTGCCGCCGTTGGCGCCCTTGGCGACGCCGTCGTTGGCGGTGCCGGTGTGGACGAGGGTCATGCCGTCGTTGCAGAACGCACCGTACGACAGGCCCGCGGACCCGGACGTGGCGATCCGGACGCTGCCTTCGCGCAGGTAGCCGCGGCCGCGCTCGTCGCGGAGCACGGCGGGCAGCTCGACATCGGTGAGCTCGTGGTTCAGCATCCGCTCGATGTCGACCGCCAGCTGGGCGCCGACGCTCTTGTTGCGGTTGCTCAGATGCACCCCGTCGCCGAGCTCGATCGTGGCCTCGCCCTGCTCGATCAGCGCGGCGCGTAGCTGCACGAGCCAGCCGTCGTCGAGGGTGTAGTCCTTCTCCAGGTACACCGGATCGCCGATGGTCACTTCCTCGACCACGGCGAGCATCGCGCGCAGGTCGAGCTGGCCGACGCTCGACGGGTGGTCGAGGAGCTGCAGCAGATCCGATCGGCCCCGGGCCTCGCGCAGCGAGGACATTCCCAGCTCGGCCAGCACCTCGCGGGTCTCGTGCGCGATGTTCAGCAGGTACTGCGCCATCGCCCGCGGATCACCGTCGAACAGCTCGGGATTGGTGGTCAGACCGGCCGGGCACTTGACGTTGCAGTTCTTGGCCATGACGCACTTGAGCATCATCAGCGCGGTGGTGCCGAACTCGAAGCTGTCGGCGCCGAGCAGCGCCGACTTCACCACGTCGCTCGCCGTCTGGTGCGCGCCGGAGCACCGGAGCAGCACCTTCTGCCGCAACCCGTTGGCGCACAACGCCTGATGGACCTCGGCGACGCCGATCTCCGCCGAACGTCCGGCGTACTTGAGGCTGGTCACCGCGGCGGCACCGGTGCCGCCGGTGTTGCCCGCCACGTTGATGACGTCGGCGCCGGCCTTCGCGACACCCACCGCGATGGTGCCGATGCCCTCCGAGGACACGAGCTTGACGATGACCCGGACCCGCGCCGCCTTGCAGTCGTGGATCAGCTGCGCGAGGTCCTCGATGGAGTACGTGTCGTGATGCGGTGGGGGAGAAACGAGTTCGACGCCGGGTGTGCCGCCGCGAGCGGCCGCGATCTCGACGGTCACCTTGGGTGCGGGCAGCTGCCCGCCTTCGCCGGGCTTGGCGCCCTGCGCGATCTTGATCTCGAGTTCCTCGAGCATCGGGTCGGCCAGGTACCCGGCCCACACACCGAAGCGGCCGGACGCGAACTGCTTGATCTTGGAACCGCGGATGGTGCCGTAGCGGGAGATGTGCTCGCCGCCCTCACCGCTGTTCGACATGCCGCCGGCCATGTTGGTGCCGTGCGCGACGGCCTCGTGCGCGTTGGAGTTCAACGCGCCGTGGCTCATGGCGCCGGACGTGAGGAACGGGGTGATGTCGCTGGCCTTCTGCACCTTCTCGATCGGCAGGCTCGCCGGAGCGGTGCGCAGCAGCGACAGACATCGCAGCGCCTCACCGGACGTGCGCACGAGAAGAGCGTCGCCGTCCACGCTGTGCTCGCGGAGATCGTCGCCGAACCGCATCGCCAGCGATTCGCCGAGCGCCGCCAGCACGCGGGCCTCGCCCGCGTGGGGGCCGGTGAGCCGGAGCCGGAACCGGTCCTGGCCGACGGCCTCGGATTCGAGTCCGCGCACCGCGAAGCTGTTGTTGCCCTTGCGGGAGAAGCGGCCCATCTGCTTGCGGAACTCGGCTGCCGTGGTGAGGAACGTGACGTCGGCAGGCAGATCCAGCACATCCCGCAACGCTGCGGGACGACGGGTGCGCTCCTCGGCCATGGTCCGCGCGAAGGCGCGGTAGCCGGGGGTGATCTCGAAGCGGTCGATCGCCTCGGGTGTCAGCTTCTGGAAGCCGGCGTTGCGGTAGGCGTCGTCGTCGAGACCGAACGCGTCCTCGAGCCGGTTCAGCGGCAGCAGTCGCAGCGATTCCGTGTGGTCCTGCGTGCCCGCCGTGTCGAAGGAGATGGGCTCCTCGGTGAGGTCGACGAAGCCACGCACGGCTGCCGTGCCGTACGAGTGACCCGCGCCCTCCGCGCGCTCCTTGAACAGGCCGAGCAGCGGGACGTCCTTCTCCCCGGTGACCGTCAGGGCGCGCTGGTGCCAGTCGGCGACGGCCTGCGCGATGACGGTGAACCCGACGCCACCGACCGGCGTCTTCACGTTCGCGAAGTAGCGGCGCAACACCCGGTCGTCGGTGTCGAGGTAGTTGGGTTCGAAGAACTCGCCGCCGATGTAGCTTTCGGCGGTGCACAGACCGACCCGGCCCATCGTCTTCATCAGCGACTTCTCGGCGGCCTTCGCGAACCGCTTGAACGCCACATCCGCCTCGTCGGCGAACTTCTCCTCGGCGCGCAGACGAACGGCGAGCGGGTAGATCGCGGCGGCGCCGAAACCGAGGGCGGCGGCCACGTGGTGCGACGACGAGATCTGACCGCTCTCGGCGACGACGGACACCCGCAGGCGCAGGCCCTCCTCGATCAGCCGCTGGTTGACAGCGGAGATCGCCACGATCATCGGCAGCGCCGCACTGTCGGTGGCCACGTGACGGTCGGTGACGATCGCGATGCCGCCCTGCTCGCGGGCGAACGCCTCCACCTCGTCGCAGAGCCCGTCGACGGCGGCCTCGAGGGTGGCCGCGTTGGCGGCGGAGTCACCGTGGACGGGGGTGTACAGCATCGGGAATCGCTGCACCGGCGTCTCGGACTGCTTGCGGATCCGGAGCATGTCCATGTGGGTGAGGATCGGCGACGGCACCACGATCTGCGGCGCCGACTGCGCCCCGCTGTTCGGCTTGGCGCCCAGCGCGACGCGCAGCGTCATGCCGTCGGCCTCACGGATGCTGTCGAGCGAAGGGTTCGTGACCTGAGCGAAACGCTGCGAGAAGTACTTCGCCACCCCGCCTTCCTGATCGGAGAGCGCGTTGATGGCGTTGCCGTAGCCCATCGCGGAGATCTTCTCCTGACCCGACGCGAGCATCGGGTCCATCATGAACTTGAAGCTTTCCTGGTTGTGCGAGTACGCGACGTAGCGCTGGGTGCGCTCGAGGTCGCCGTTGTAGCGCAACGGTCCCGGCTCGGCCTCGACCTCGGGCAGCGCCTCGATGGTCCGGCGGGCCTCGGCGACGAGCGCCGGGTAGTCGTTCCGGGAGGCGAGCAGCTCGAGTGCCTCGTCGGTGGAGTACGAGCGGCCCTCGCGGTGGTCGAAGTACAGCATGCCGCCGGCCTCGATGCGTCCGCGGTGCAGGACCGTCTCGGGGTCGAAGTCGATCTGCCCGGCCTCGGACGTGACGCACAGGTACTCGTCCGTCTCCACCGAGCGCAGCGGACGCAGTCCGAGCCGGTCGAGCCGGGCGCCGACGACGGTGCCGTCACCGAAGATCAGCGCCGCCGGGCCGTCGTTCTTCTCCTCGTACAGCGAGAAGTACTCGAGCATCGCCCGGACCTCGGACGACAGGGTGGAGTCGTTCTCCCACGCCGGCGGCATCATCGACACCACCGCGGTCACCAGGTCGAGACCGTCCTCCACGACCCGGCTCTGCAGCGTCTGGTCGAGGCGGCAACTGTCCGACTGGCCGTGCGGGCGGACGATCTCCCGGTTACGGGCACGAGCGAGCGCCGTCTCGGACAGGCGGTTCTTCTTGTCCGTGTTGAGCTCGCCGTTGTGCGCCATCAGACGGAACGGCTGCGCCATCGTCGGGTGCGGGTCGGTGTTCGTCGAGAACCGGGTGTGGAAGTACAGGGTGTGGATGGCGTGCGCCGGGTCGACGAGGTCCTGGAAGTAGGGCATCACCTCGTTCGAGTTGAGGCGGCCCTTGAGCACCTGGGTGCGGGCGCTCAGCGACAGCGGGTACAGCCCGGCGAGATCCGGCTGGGTGTACGCGACGGCCTCGATCGCGAGCAGGGCGTCGTGGATGCGACGGTCGAACTCGGTCTCGTCGGCGCACGCCTCGGGCACGGTGAACACCCACTGCCGGATCGGCAGCTGATGCCGGATGGCGGCGGGCCGGAGCACGGTCGCGTCGACGGGCACGTCGCGCTCGAGCAGCACCCGGAAGCCCTGATCGGCGAGAGCCCGCTCGATGACGGCCTCCGCGTCGCCGTGGAACGCCACATCGGTGGGGAGGAAGAAGTTGCCGACACCGAACCGGCCGGCCTCGAGATCGTCCTGACCGGTCAGCGTGCGGAAGAACGGCACCGACAGGTCGACGCAGACACCGGCGCCGTCGCCGACACCCTCGGCCGACATGCCACCACGGTGAGGAACAGCACACAGGGCCTCATGGCCCCGGGTGAGGACGTCATGGGTCTGAATGCCGTCCTTGCGGGTGATGAAGCCCACGCCGCAGCTGCTCTTGTCGAGCGTCCTGTCGTACAGGCCGGACTCGGTGGCACTCGTGTTCAACCGACTGTCTCCTCGCGATACTCGCCGAATATGGGGCCGTGCTGGGCGCACGGGTGGCGTCGGCGAGAGGATCACGGCAGAGAACCGGCCCCGAACCGATACGCCGGTGAGGCAGACGTCGTTGTCTGAGGTGCGGAGCTTTCGCAGGTCCGCGCGAAATCGCAGATTAGCCGAGGCTAAGTCCCTACTGCAAGCTGCTCGATCCGCAGCCGCCGAGCCCTAGCAAATCCGCGCCGGGCATGCAGCCGAACGCCGAGTTGCGAACATCACACCTGGCCAGGACGCTGGGCCCCGCTCGGAGATGCCCGGACATTGGTCAGATGCGGACGCTTTTGCGGGTGCGGGTGACTATTCGGTCGGCGTGTGCGGGACTGATCTCAGTCGGTGAGATCGATGCGGACGGTCAGGAGGTCGGTGCCGACAGCCCGGACGGCGACGCTGTTCATCCGGGGAAGCTGCGCCAGCCGGGCGCGGGCGTCGTCGTCGGGGAGCAGCGTCGCGGTGCCCGTGTGCCACCTGCCGTGGATCCGCAGACGAACGGCATTGTTCGCGCGGATGTTGCGGATGTAGTTCGACCGCTCACCGAACTCGGACACCAGCCAGAATTCGGTGCCCTGTCGCCGGCCACCGATGGGCGTGACGCGGGGCTGCCCGCTGACGCGGCCGGTGGTCTCGAGGAGCGTCTGGCTCGACAGTCGTGTGGAGAGCGGGTTGGCGACGTGCCGCTGGAATTGCATGACGATCCGTCGTTTGATCGCGTCGAGGTCGGCCATGACGAGAGCCTTCCACGTGGGAAGGCTCTCGTCGAGCGTTTCGCTACTTCGCTGCGACCGCGTCGTCGTCCTCGAAGGGGTCGCCGGTTCGTTCGGCGTTGTAGCGGGATTCGTCGAGGATGCCTTCCCGCTTCGCGACGATCGTCGGGACGAGAGCCTGGCCGGTGACGTTGACCGCGGTGCGGCCCATGTCGACGATCGGTTCGACCGCGAGCAGCAGGCCGACGCCGGCGAGGGGCAGTCCCAGCGTCGACAACGTGAGCGTCAGCATGACCGTCGCACCGGTGGTGCCCGCGGTGGCCGCGGATCCGATCACGGAGACGACGATGATCAGCAGATAGTCGGTGAACGACAAAGGCACACCGTAGAACTCGGCGACGAAGATCGCGGCGATCGCGGGATAGATGGCAGCGCAGCCGTCCATCTTGGTGGTCGACCCGAGCGGCACCGCGAACGACGCGTACTCACGGGGGACACCGAGATTGCGTTCGGTGACCCGCTCGGTGAGGGGAAGGGTGCCGATCGACGAACGGGACACGAAGCCGAGCTGTGTCGCGGGCCAGACGCCGGAGTAGAAGGCACGCACGGACAGTCCGTGCGCGCGGATCAGGACGGGATAGACGACGAGGAACACCACGGCCAGGCCGATGTAGACGGCGGCGGTGAACCAGCCGAGCGAGCCGATGGCGTCCCAGCCGTAGGTGGCGACGGCGTTCGCGATCAGCGCGGCGGTCCCGATCGGTGCGAGGCGGATGATCCACCACAGCACCTTCTGCACGATCGCGAGCAGCGACGCGTTGAACTGCAGGAACGGTTCGGCCTTGGCCCCGACCTTCAGTGCGGCGATGCCGATCGCGGCCGCGACGACGAGCAGCTGCAGCACGTTGAAACTCAGCGACGTACTGGCGGCGCCCTCGGTGAGGGTGGTCTTCGCGTTCAGGCCGAGGAAGTTGCTGGGCACGAGGCCGGTGACGAACGCCCACCACGACCCGGTGGTGGCCGGTTCCTTGCCGGCGCCTGTGACGGTCGTGTGCGATCCGGGCTGCGTGACGAGCCCGATGACGATCCCGATGACGACCGCGATGAACGCGGTGATCGCGAACCACAGCAGCGTCTGCACGGCGAGGCGCGCGGCGTTGGCCACCTCACGCAGGTTGGCGATCGAACTGACGATGGCCGTGAACACCAACGGGATCACCGCAACGGTAAGCAGTTTCACGTAACTGGAACCGATGGTGTGGACGGTTCCGACGAGCCAGTTCTCGTTGCCGTCGGCGGCGACGGGCATGGCGCGGGCGACGAGTCCGAGGACGACGCCGACGACGAGTCCGGTGACGATCTGGGGGCCGAACGAGGTGGCCCACTGGGGTAGCCGGCGTCGAGAGGTGGTCTCGGCGCGCGTGGACAGCGCGGGACTGGGCATGGGTGTGCCTTTCGCATGGGGCCGTGGAACGTCGCCCGGTGGGGCGGATACGGCGAGAGAGAGTCCTGAGTGGAGAGGTGCGTCAGCGCGAGCGCGGACAGATTGCGCTCGCCTGCAGGCGGAGGTCGACGTAGCGCCGAGAGGTCAGGAACAACACTGCGGGAACAATACTCCCGGCGGGGGCGCGCGTTTACTCCGGTTCCGCCTCGCCCGGATACCAGCGCTGGTAGACGTCGGGGTGCGCGCGGGTGCGGCTCTTCCACGCGTTCTCTCCGTACGTGCGATAGAGCGGATTCGCCGGGTCGAGTTCGATGCCGCGGGCACGTTCGGCCAGGTGCGGCGGCAACCCGATGGTCGGGACCGTGGCGTCGAGAGCGGGATTGAGGAAGTACGGCACCGACAGTCGCTCGGGCGCACCGGCCGGGGTGAGCACCCGGTGCCGGGTGGCCCTCAGGTACCCGCCGGTCGCGACCTCGAGCAGTTCGCCGATGTTGACCACGAACGAGCCGGCGCGGGCCGGTGCGTCGATCCAGTCGCCGTCCTCGGTTTCCACCTGGAGTCCCGACGACTCGGGTTCGAGGAGCAACATCGTCAGAACGCCCGAATCCTTGTGGGCGCCGACGCCCTGCTCGCCGGTGTGGTCGGCGCTCGGCCGTTCCGGATAGCGGACGACCTTGATCAGCGTGGCGGGGGCGTGCGCGAAGGCGTCGTCGAAGATCGCCGGATCGGCGTCGAGTGACGCGGCCCAGTGCCGCAGGAGCCGCATCCCGACGTCGGCGAGCGCGGCGTCCAGTGCCTCGATCGTCTTCTCGAGGTCGGGGAGATCCGCGGGCCATTGATTGGGACCCTGCAGTCTCAGGTATCCGTCGGCGCCGGGGATCGGTTGCCGTTCGGGGCCGATGTCGATCTGTTCCCGCCAGTCGGTCTCGCCGTTGGTCAGTTCGCCGCCCACCCGGTTGTAGCCACGGAAATGGGGGCTGTTCAGCATCGCGATCGACTGCTTGGAGTCGTCGGGCAGGGCGAAGAACTCCCGCGCGACGGTGAATACCCGATCGAGCAGCTCCCGGGCGACGCCGTGCCCGTCGAGGTAGAAGAACCCCACATGATGGGTGATCTCCCGCAGCCGTTCCCGCCCGGCCGGTGTGTCCAGTTCGGCGAAATCGATGACGGGGAGCATTCCTCCACGGTATCCCCGGGTCGTCGCGGTGTCAGGTCTCCCGGCGGCGCTCGAGCAGCACGCTGTCGTGCCAGACGCCGTCGATCTGCGCGAGGCGATGCCGCACCCCGACCGTCCGGTAGCCGACCGCGTGGTGCAGTGCGATGGACCCGGTGTTCACGGCCAGCACCGACGCCTGGAGCGTCCAGATGCCCGAGCGGTCCGCCTCGTCGATGAGCCGCCGCATCAGCGCGGTGCCGACGCCCGCACCGCGGAACTCTCGGGCCGTGTACACCGAGTTCTCCGCCACTCCGCGGAAGCAGCGCCGCGAGGACACGGGGGACAGGGCGACCCACCCGGCGACCGTCCCGTCCACCTCGGCCACCCACCGGTGGCCGTCCAGCCAGCGCGCGTCCAGCTCCGACCGCGTCGGGGTCTCGGTGTCGAAAGTGGCCGGCCCGCCGGCGATGCCCTCCGAATAGATGCGAAGAACCGACCCCCAGTCCCTCGCATCGAGCCTGCGTACGGTGATCGGCGGCATCGTAGAAGTATCGCCATGAAGTGCTGTGACACAACGCAATCGAGGATCTGTTTCCGGAGGGGCGGGGGCAGACATGGCGCCAGCATAGCGGCTCGACGTGCCCACGTGGGGTGCCACGTTTCGGGGCGAATGTACCTTCGGGCGCCTCGGCAGCGCCGACGGGTACATTCGCCCGGCGAGGTCGGGAGCTCAACCCGGTGTCGTGACGCTCACTGCCGCAGCCGGATCCACGTCGTCTTCAGTCCGGTGTACTTGTCCAACGCGTGCAGGGAGAGGTCGCGGCCGAACCCGGACTGTTTGAACCCGCCGAACGGGGTCTGCGCGCTGATGGCGTCGACGGTGTTGACGGAGACGCTTCCCGCCCGCAGTGCCGCGGCGACGCGGTGCGCCCGGTTCAGGTTCTCGGTCCACACCGAGGCGGCCAGCCCGTAGATGCTGTCGTTGCCCATCCGGACGGCCTCGGCCTCGTCGGTGAACGTCTGGACGGTGAGGACGGGTCCGAACACCTCCTGCGTCACCACCTCGGCCGTGGGTGCGACGTCCGCGAAGATCGTCGGTTCGACGAAGGATCCGCGGCCGTCGACGGTGGTCCTGTTGCCGCCCAGCAGCACCCGGCCGTCGGACCGGGCGCGGTCGATGAACCCCGTCACGGTGTGAGCGTGGATCTCGTCGACGATCGCGCCCAGCGTGGAGGCGGGATCGAGCGGATTGCCGGGGCGGATCGACGACGCCCGGCGGACCAGGGCCTCGGTCACCTGTTCGGCCACCGACGCCTCGACCAGCAGCCGGGAGTTGGCCGAGCACACCGCGCCCTGGTTGTAGAACGCACCGAACACCGCCTTCTCCACCGCCTCGTCGAGGTCGGCGTCCGCGAAGACAAGGTTCGGGCTCTTCCCTCCGCATTCGAGCCAGACCTGCTTCAGGTTCGAATCCGCCGCGTACCGGAGGAACCGCTTCCCGGTCTCGGTCGAACCGGTGAAGGCGATGACGTCCACGTCGGGGTGCAGGCCCAGCGACGCGCCGGCCTCGGCGCCGAGTCCCGGCACCACACTGAGCACGCCGTCGGGGAGTCCCGCCTCGGCGGCGAGCTCGGCCAGCCGCAGCACCGACAGGGGGGCCTGCTCGGCAGGTTTGAGGACGACGCTGTTGCCCGCCGCGAGGGCGGGCGCGAGCTTCCACACCGCGAGGTCGAGTGGGAAGTTCCACGGGACCACCGCCCCGACGACCCCGAGGGGTTCGCGGGAGACGAGCGCGAGACTCCCGGGATCGGTGGGCGCGATCTCCCCGCCGATCTTGTCGAGGGCCTCGGCGTAGAACGTGAAAAGCTCGGCGGCCGAGGGGACGTCGACATTCAGCGCCTCCACCACGAGCTTGCCCATGTCGAGGGAGTCGAGCAGCGCGAGCTCGTGGCGGTGTTCGAGGATCAGCTCGGCGAGCCTGAGCAGAACCCGTTTGCGGTGGGACGCCGGGCTCCGCGACCAGATACCCGAGTCGAATGCCTCGCGCGCAGACCTGACCGCGGCATCGACGTCCGGGGCGTCCGCGGCCGACACCCGGGCCAGCAGTTCACCGGTGGCCGGGTTGATCGAGTCGAACGTCTCGTCCGACTTGGCGGGACGGAACGCGCCGTCGATGAAGAGCTCCCGGCGCGGCGTGATCGTCGCGGCGAGCCGGGTCCAGTCGGCGAGTGTGGTCGGATCAGGCATCGTCATCCCTCGGCTCGAAAGTGGTGGTGTGCGATCAGGGAACATAGATGGCGAACTGTTTGAGCAGGGGCTCGTCGACGCGGTACTCGCCGCGCCACCCCTTGGTCAGGGTGAACGCGTCGCCGGGTCCGAAGGTGTGTGCGACGCCGTCGTCCGCTGTCAACGTCACCGAACCCTCCAGCACCCGGGTGTATTCGTTGCCCGGGTAGGACTCGATGTACTCGCTGTACGGCTCGGCGCGCCAGGAGCCGACGGTGAACTTGTCGTCTCCGCTGCTCAGGTGAACCATCTCGTGTTCCTTCGGGTCACCCGCCCGGAGCGTGTCCGCGGTGACGTACGCGCTGGGCGTCATCGCCGCGATGTTCCGGGCGTCGGTCGGGATCGGATGGACTGCGGTCATGGTGGTGTTCCTCAGTTCTGTGCGGTGGCGAGCGGGGGGACGGAGAATTTCTCGACGGTTTCGATGGACAGTCCGGTGACTTCTCGCCGGAAGGCGACCGGACCCGGGGCCGGCGGTTCGTCCAGTTCCTCGGCGTACCGGTGCCCGGACCAGACCGCGGCCGCGATGGTGGACGGAGCCCAGGCGTCGCCGATGCCGCGGACACTGCGCAGGTCGGCGCCGGCCCATTCGGGTTCACGCGACTGCAGTTCGTGGAACAGTCCGTCCTTCGGGAGGCGCGCGGTGACGAGGACGACGCTGTCCGCGTCGACGAACTGCTCGTCGCCGGTGAACGCGCACACCGTGCGCACACACTGGGCGGTGACCGCGGTGACGGCGCGGTTCACCTGAACGTGCACACCGGCCTTGATGATTCGCTTGCGGATCCGTACCACCTCCATGGTGTTCGTCGTCCACTGCGACACGTGCGCGGCCGGGGTGATCAGGGTGACGTCGAATCCCTCCTTGGCGAGGAGTTCGGCGACGACCGCACCGAGGTAGTAGTGGTCGTCGTCGAAGAGCACGACCTTGTTGCCCCGGGGGCGGAGCCCCGCCATCACGTCGTCGGGGGTCAGGACGTCGGCGTGCTCGTCGACGGGGACGGCGTGGGTGTGCCACCGGCCGACGCCGTCGCGGCGCCAGTGCGAACCGGTGGCGACGACGACGTGGTGGAAGTCATTCTCGATGACGTCGTCGGCGGTCATCTCGCTCTCCATGAACACGTCCACGTTGGGGAGCTTGCGGAGTTGCTGTTCGCGGTAGTCGACCACGCGGATCCACGCGGACAGTCCGGGCAGCTTGGACTCGCGGGTCACACGACCGCCGAGTTGCCTGCTCGCCTCGGCGAGGCTGACGTTGTAACCGCGTTGCCCGAGTGCACGGGCAGCCTCGAGTCCGGCGGGGCCGGCGCCGACCACGAGGACGTTCGAATCGGTCGAGCGGACCTTGATCCGCTCCGGGTGCCAGCCGCGCCGGAACTCCTCGCCCATCGTCGGGTTCTGGGTGCAGCGGATCGGGGACATCGTGAAGTCGCCGGACACGCAGATGTTGCAACCGATGCACTCCCGGATGTCCTCGAGGTTCCCCTCCTCGATCTTGCGGGGAAGGTACGGGTCGGCGATCGAGGGGCGGGCCGCCCCGATGAAGTCCAGGATGCCGCTCTTGACCTGGTGCAGCATCGTGTCGGGCGAGGTGAAGCGGCCGACGCCGACGACGGGTTTCGTGGTGAGTTGCTTCAGCCCGCGGACATACGGTTCCTGCTCCGCCTCGGGACCGAACCGCGAGGTGACGGAGTCGTCCTCCCAGCTGCCCAGCACGAAGTCCCACAGATCGGGGATCTCGCCGAGCAGACCGATCACGTCCTCGATCTCGCTGCGGGTGATCCCTTCGTCGCCGAGGAGTTCGTCGACCGAGATGCGGCACGCGACGGCGGCCTTCCCGTCGGCGACCTCACGTGAATCCTCGAGGATCTCGCGGAGCAGGCGAACCCGGTTGGTCAGGCTGCCGCCGTACTCGTCCGACCGGTTGTTGTAGCGGCGGGACAGGAAGTGGTGCAGGCCGCCGATCGCGTGCCCGGCGTAGACGTAGACGATGTCGTACTCGGCCTTCAGCGACCGGCGGACCGCCTCCTTGTGCCAGTGCCGGAGGTCGGCGATGTCGGATTTCGTCATCGCCCTGGCCTGGACGGGGTCGTAGTTCCAGGAGACGACGGGCAGATTCTGCGGGCCGAGCGGGGTCTCGCGGCTGATCAGGTTGGGACTGTTCAGGCCGTTGTGGGCGAGTTCGATGCCTGCGAGGGAGCCGCCCTCGTGAATCTTTCTCGGAGATCCGGGTCAGGGCAGGCAGGTCCTGGTCGTCCCACAGGCGCAGTTCGATGAACGGGCCGATGTCCGAGGTGGGGTGGATCTCGACCTGCTCGGTGCAGACGACGGCCCATCCGCCCTCGGCCTTGACACGCCGCATGTACGCCTCCCCGGAGGGGTCGCGGTAGCCCATGCCGTTGCAGTGCGGGACTTGGAAGAATCTGTTGCGGGCGGTGACCGGTCCGATCTTGACCGGTTCGAAAAGGATGTCGTATCGCGGATCACGCACGGTGGGTTCCTCACGCTGTTCGGTTCGTGCAGTGCCAGAATCGTCGGTCCGCGCGACCACAACAGTCAACAGGATCTTTCCGTGCCACTGCATCAGTTTTTCAGATGCCACCGTGGCGACCCCGGCATCTGGAGAACTGATGCAGTACCCCGGATCTTTGTGCTGTACAGATTTGCCGGGTGCGGACGAGAGTAGTGACCGGCATCACTGCAACGAGAGAGACGTCATGACCACAGATTCGCCCGCAGCCGCTGAAACAGCGCGCGGCGGCCTACTCGAGCGACACACGATCGGACCCGTCCCCGCGGCCGACCGGAACGGGACCGGCTGGGGACTGTTCGGCATCTGGCTCGGCGTCAGCATGCTGCCGTTGACGGTCGTGACCGGCGCTCTCGCGACCGCCGTGTTCGGTCTCAGCTTCTGGTGGGCCGTCACGGCTGTCCTCGTGGGCAACGTGTTCGGCGGCATCTTCATGGGACTGCACGCGTCGCAGGGCCCCGAACTGGGCGTCCCGCAGATGCTGCAGGCGCGCGGCCAGTTCGGAGCCAGGGGCGCCGCCTTCGTCGTCGTCGTCGCCCTCGTCATGTTCATGGGCTTCTTCGTCTCCAATGTCGTCGTCGGTGCACAGGCCATCCATCAGGTGGTCCCGTCGATCTCCGTGAACACGGGCATCTGGCTCGCCGTGGCGATCAGCCTCGTCATCTCCGCGGTCGGCCTTCGGCTGATCAAGATCCTCGTCAGCTTCTGGGCCGTCGTCATCGGAATCCTCGGGGCCGCGTCGTTCGTGTGGATCATCGCCGACGGCATTCCGTCCGGTGCGCTGTCCGCCGGCAGCTTCACCTCCGCCGGATTCTTCTCGATGGTGGCGGTCGGAGCGGTCTGGCAGATCGCGTTCGCTCCCTACGTTTCCGACTTCTCCCGGTACATGCCATCGAAAACGGGTGTGCGGGGAGCGTTCTGGGGAACCTACGGCGGATCGGTGCTCAGCGGCTCGCTGATGATGACCCTCGGCGCCCTCGTGGGTGCGCTCTCCGCCGAAGCCGACGCGATGAGCGGTCTCGACGGGTTGCTCGGCGGCTTCGGCCCCACCGTGCTGTTCTGCTTCGCCCTCGCCTCGGCGAGCACCAACGCGGGCAACATCTACTGCGCGATGCTCAACGCCCTCACCCTGATCGAAACGTTCGTCCGGGGTTGGTTGCCCGGGGTCCGCGGTCGATTGATCGCGACGATCGCCCTCCACGTCCTCGGTCTCGGAATGTCGATCCTCGGACAGGGCAGCTTCCTCACCAACTTCACGAACTTCATCACGCTCCTTCTCTACGTGCTGATTCCGTGGTCGGCCATCAACCTCGTCGACTACTTCCTGGTCAAGCACGGTGACTACGACGTCGACTCGTTCTTCGCCGCGGACGGCGGCATCTACGGGCAGTGGAACACGACCGCGCTGGCCGTGTACGCCGTCGGCATCGTCGTCCAGATCCCGTTCGCCGTCACCCCGTCCTTCACCGGACCGTTCGCCGAGGACCTCGGCGGAGTCGACGTGGCCTGGTGCGCGGGACTGCTCGTATCCGGTGTCCTTTACTACGTGCTGGCCCGGCGGACCGTCGTGTCGTCGCCGGCGCCCACCCTCACGGAAGAACTGGTGAACCGATGAGCACCATCCTCGCGGACACGGTATTCGTCAACGGGTCCGTGTTCCTGAGCGCCGACGCCGCGCCCGCGGATGCGGTGGCCGTGCAGTCCGGCAGAATCGTGCACGTCGGCCGCGGCGGCCTCCCCGAGTTCGTTGGTCCGGCAACCGAAGTGGTCGACATGCAGGGCGGCAGCCTCCTGCCGGGATTCCAGGACGCGCACGTCCACCCGGTGGCCGCAGGCATCCAGGGCCTCACGTGCGACCTGTCCCGCGAACCGCATTCGCGGGAACGGTACCTCCGCGCCATCCGGGACTACGCGGACGCTCACACGGGCGAGGCCTGGGTCACCGGGAACGGCTGGTACGGCGACGCCTTCCCGGGCGGGCTTCCGATGCGACACGACCTCGACACCGTAATTCCCGACCGGCCGGCAGTGTTCACCAGCCACGACGGGCACGGTGTCTGGGTGAACAGCCGCGCCCTCGCGGTCGCCGGCATCGACTCGGCCACCGCCGATCCCGACGGCGGCCGGATCGATCGGGACGCGGCAGGCGTGGCCACCGGAATCCTGGTCGAGAAGGCCGGCGAACTGGTCACCGGTCTGCTCCCGCCGATCACCGACGACGTCATGGACGAGGCACTGCTGGCCGCGCAGAGCCACCTGCATTCGCTCGGAATCACCGCCTGGCAGGACGCCGGCGTCGGTATCCCGCTGTTCGGATTCCCGGACAACCTCGGTTCCTACCTGCGGCTGGACGCCGATCGGACGCTGACCGCCCGGGTGATCGGCGCACTGTGGTGGTCGGCCGACCGCGGCCTCGCGCAACTCGACGACATCCGGGCACGACGCGCGCAGAGCGGCACGACGCGGTTCCACGCGACCACCGTGAAGGTGATGCAGGACGGCATCTGCGAGAACTGCACCGCCGCGATGCTCAGCCCGTACACGAGCGTCGCCGCCGGTGCGGAGGCGCTGGGCGCGTCGTTCATCGAACCGGACGATCTGGCCAAGGTGGTCGACGCACTCGTCGGAGATCAGTTCCAGATCCACATGCACGCCGTCGGCGACCGCGCGGTCCGCGAATGCCTCGACGCACTCGAATTCGGCATCCGGTCCCACCCGCAGTCGGACGGGCGGCACCAGATCGCGCACCTGGATGTCGTGGATCCCGAGGACATTCCGCGATTCGCCGAACTCGGTGTGATCGCGAACATCCAGGCGCTGTGGGCGCGACGCGACACGGAGATCGTCGAGCGCAAGTTGCCGCTCCTCGGCGCCGAACGCGAGAAGTGGCACTTCCCCTTCCGGTCGCTGCACGGCAGCGGGGCGCGCCTCGCGATGGGCAGCGACTGGCCGGTGACCGACCCCAATCCGCTCTGGGCGATTCACACCGCCGTCACCAGGACCGGTCCGAAGGACGATCCGCACGCGATCGGGGACGAGGCCCGCACCGTGCCGCTGGGTCCGGATCAGGCACTCGATCTCCGGACCGCTATCGAGGCCTACACGCTCGGCTCGGCGTACGCCAACCACCTCGACCACGTCACCGGCACCGTCGAGGTCGGCAAACTGGCCGATCTTGTTCTCCTCGACCAGGACGTCTTCGCCGCCGAAGACGTCAGCACGATACGCCCCACCCTGACCATGGTGGAGGGGCGGACCGTCTACCGCGCCGACTGAAAACCGGCCGACTGAAAACCCAGAGCGCGCAAGCACATTCCCATCGGCTCCAGCAACGAGGTACATCGATGAGCGACAACACCCCCACCGCCCTGGCGGACGAACAGACACAACATCTCCAGAAGTCACTCGGCCGTTTCGACATCGTCTTCCTCATCGTCGCGGCGGTGGTGTCGGTCGAGGTTCTCGGTCAGGTCTCCACCTTCGGCGCGGAGACGTTCACCTGGGCACTGGTTCTCGCGGTGTTCTTCCTGCTGCCGTACGGCCTCATCTTCGCCGAGATCGGCAGCACGTTCACCGGCGAGGGCGGTGTGTACGTGTGGGTCCGGAGAGCGTTCGGCCGGCCCCCCGCCGCCCTCGCATCGCTGCTGACGTGGGTGACCCAGCCCGTGTGGGTCGGCGGGTCCATGGCGTTCATCGCCGCGGAGACCTGGAACCACTACGTCACCGCGTTCGAGGAAGGATCGGTGACGGACTACCTGTTCAAACTGGTCTTCATCTGGCTGACGGTGCTCGCGGCCGTCGTGAGTCTGGCACGCGGCAAATGGATTCCGACGGTCGGCGCGTTCCTCAAGATCGTCTTCCTGCTGTTCTTCCTCGTCACCACCGGCATCTACGCCGCGAAGAACGGATTCGCCGGCATCTCGGCGGGCGACTTCAGCCCCACCCTGACCGGGCTCCTCGGGGTGACGCCGCTGCTGCTGTTCTCCTACCTCGGCTTCGAATCCGGAAACAGCGCCGCCGGGGAGATGAAGAACCCTGCCCGCGACGTCCCGATCTCGATCGCCCGCGCCTGCGCCATCGCCGCCGCGTCCTACCTGCTGCCGATCTTCGCCATCCTGCTCGTCGTCCCCGCAGACGACATCACCGGTGTCGGCGGACTTCTCGAGGCAGTCGCGACCGTGTACAGCGTCTACGGTCCCGCCGCACCCGCCATGCTCACCGTGACCGGGGTGATCTTCGCGGTCATCCTGATGACCCAGGGCGCGGCGTGGATGATCATCAGCGACCGCATGCAGGCCATGGCCGCGGCCGACGGCGCGTTCTTCGGCGGGTTCTTCGGCCGCTTCCATCCGCGTCTCGGAACGCCGGTGCGCGTCAACTTCCTGTCCGGACTCGTCGCCACCGTCTTCATGATCGCGGCCATGCAGATCACCGGCTCCGGGGGTTCCATCTTCGCGGTCGTGCTCACCATCTCGATCTCGACGTTCCTGCTCAGCTACCTGATCGTCATCCCCTCGGCGGTCCGCCTGCGCACCCGTTTCCCGGACGTCGTGCGGCCCTTTCGGGTTCCCACCGGAAACGCGGGCTTCCGCGTGCTCGGCATCCTCTGCTTCGCGTGGGTGCTGCTCGGCTCCTGGGTGGCGGTCTTCCCCGGAACCCTGGAATCGGTGTTTGGCCTGGACTACGACTTCGAGGAGATCTGGGGAGTGAGCCAGGGGACGTTCGAACTGTTCACCCTCGGGACGCTGGCCGTGCTCGCGCTCCTTGGCGCCGTCGGATACGTGCGCGGCAAGTCCGTGCGGTCCGAGAGCGGCCCGCGCCCCGCCCGGGAGGACGGCCCCGGATCGGAGCGGGATCCCGACCTCGTGAACGCCGACATCCGCTGACGGTGTCGCGGCCGCCGCGTGTGTCGTGGGTGGCTCCCCGGTCGGAGACCTGCAATCCTGGTGGCCTCAGATCCCGAGGAGAGCGCATGCAACGACGACCCGACGTGACGTTCACCCAGCTCAGGTATTTCGTCGAGGCCGCGAACTTCTCCAGTATGACGAAGGCCGCCGACGAACTGATGGTCGCGCAGTCGGCGGTCTCCTCGGCGATCTCCCAACTCGAGCACCAGATCGGCACCCAGCTCTTCATACGGCAACGGTCCCGCGGACTGGTCCTCACCGCGGCGGGTGAGGAGATGCTCCGCGACACCCGCAGCGTCCTCGCCCACCTCGGTGAGGTTCTCGACGCGGCGCGCGGCCACGAGGACAACGTCCGGGGAACGGTGCGCCTGGCCTGCTTCGTCACCCTCACCCCGTTCATCCTCCCGACACTGATCTCGGACCTGCGTGATCAGCACCCCGACCTGGAGGTCGAGGTGGTCGAGACGCAGGCGGAGGCGGTGCGGTCGGCGCTGCGCAACGGCACCGCGGAGCTGGCCCTGACCTACGATCTCGGGCTGGGCGACGACATGGAGACGGAGACGCTCGGGGTCGCCCGACCGCACGTCATCCTTCCGCCGGACCACCGGCTGGCCGGACACGACGCGATCACCCTCGCCGACCTCGAGGGCGAACCCATGGTGTTGCTGGACCTGCCGAGCAGCCGTGACTACTTCCTGGCGATGCTGTCGGCGGCGGGGGTCACGCCGGTGGTCCGGTACCGGTCCGCGAGCTACGAAACGGTGCGCGGGCTCGTCGCCCGCGGCCACGGCTTCTCGATCCTCAACCAGCGGCCCGCCGAGGGCCGGACCTACGACGGCGGACGCGTCGCGACGCTGCCGATCGCCGACGACGTCCCCGGCCTCCCCGTGGTGCTCGCCCGGCTGAAGGGTGTGCGGAGCACGGCGCGGGCCCGGGCCGTCGCCGAACGGGCGCGCGCCGTGTTCGCGAAACAGGCCGGTTCGGGCCGCTAGAACGGCCACCCCATCTGGGCGTCGCGGTCGGCGCCGAAGGCGTGATCGACACGGTCGAGGACGTCGGGGTCCGCAGCCTGCAGCCGGTTCGCGGCCGCGAACGTGCGTGCCCGGTGGGCGCCGAGATACAGGCTGCCCAGCACGTCCAGGTCGAGCACCACCTGCGGGGCGGAGGCGGTCGCGGTGCACATCGCGGTGCCGTCCCGCACAGTCAGCGCGAACCGCCCACCGGCGTCCAGGAACCCGTCGTCGACCTGGATCACGACGTCGAGGTCTGTTCGGTACCTGCGGGCCTCGAGGGCGGCGGGCACGTCCATGATCCGGACCCACAGCTCGTCGTGGCGCGAGGTGGTGCGCACCAGCCGGCCGTCGGTCAGCAGATACGGCAGCGGGTCCTCGGGGGTGAGGTGCGCTTCGATGCGGCGCACGAGGTCCAGGCCGAGCAGTGCCCGCCACAACGCCGCGTGCGCGTCCCGCGTGACCGTGCGGATCTCCTCCACCCGGGCGACGGTTCCGTTGTCGCCGGACACGCGACGGTAGAGCACGTAGCCGTCGTCATGGACGAGCCCGAACAGGCTTGTGCCGCCGCCGCGCTCGCTCTCGCGGTCGGCGAAGATCCGATTCCACACGATCCCGGGCCGGACCTGCGCCCCCGGGGTCACCCGTTGCCAGCGGTCGTAGACGTCGGTGAACGCCACCCGGGCCTCCGCGGGATGGACCATCCGCACACCACCCGGGTCCGGTGCCTTCGGGTGCGGCACAGCGAACCGGCGGTCGATGCTCGACGTGGTCTCGACCGTCGCGGGTCCGTACCCGAAGCGGCCGTAGATCCCGCCCTCGCTGGCGGTGAGGAGCGACAGCGGGACACCCGACGTCCGGATGCGGGTGTGATGTTCGGTGTAGAGCGCGCGCAGGAGGCCGCGGCGGCGATGGGTGGGCGCGACCGTCACCGCGGTGACGCCCGCCGCGGGAACGCCTTCGCCACCGGGAACGGTGACGGTCATGGGGATGTCCATGGTGGCGCCGACCACCGCGTCCTCGTCGAGCGCGATGATCGGCGGCGCGCCGCTGACGAGTTGCTTCCAGTGGGCGGTGAACTCCTCGGTCTGCGGTGTCACGAAGCAGATCTCGTTGAGCAGGGTGATCTTCGGCCAGTCCTGTTCGGTCGCCGTTCTGATCGTGATGCCGGCGGTGGTCGTCGTCATGTCCCGACACTGGCACACACCACGTGGACGCGCAGCCGAATTTCGGCGTCCGACCTTGACCCGGTGCGTGTCTTCGGAGAGTCTGAGACCTTGCCGACCGGTGAGGGGGTGACGTCACGGTGTCGAGTGACCACACCTCGTCCGCACCTCGCCGAACGCTCCGGCTGCGTCGGGAGTCCTGGGGATTCGTCATCGGCTCCTTCCTGTTCGGGATGGCGGCCACACGGGTGTACGGGCAGGCGGTCGGCCCCGAGATCGACAACATCACCTACTTCGTCGGATCGCTGTTCTTCACCACCGCCGGATTCATCCAGCTGCGGCTCAGCGGCAGGCCGGTGCCCGGGGAGGAATCCGCGACGGTCGAACGCTACGACTGGTGGGCGGCGCTGATCCAGTTCGTCGGCACCCTGCTGTTCAACGTGAGTACCGGGGTGGTGCTGATCCAGAGCCTCACCGTCGAACAGGACCGGGTGTGGGGGTGGAGTCCCGACCTCTTCGGGTCGACGGCGTTCCTCGTCGCCAGCGGTCTGGCGGTGGTGGCCACCACCGAAACCGACAAGCTGTGGGATCCGCATGCCCGCAACTGGCGCAGCACCTGGCTGAACATGATCGGGTCGATAGCGTTCGGGGTGTCCGCGGTCGGCGCGTACATCGTGCCCGGCACCGACGCGCTGAAGAACGCGACGATCGCCGATCTGGGCACGTTCGTGGGCGCGGTCTGCTTCCTCGTGGCCGCACTGCTGATGCGCCCGCCTCACCCCAGGTATTCGCCGAACCAGGCGAGGACACGTTCGTAGGCCTCGGCTGCCGCGGTCGCGTTGTAGCGGGGCCCGGTGTCGTTGAAGAACGCGTGATCGGCACCCGGAACCGTGACGATCTCGTGCGGTAGCCCCGCCTTCGCGAGTGCGGCGGCCGCGGCGTCGCGGGACGCGTTCACCCGGGCGTCCAATTCCGCGTAGATGGCGAGGACCGCGGCCTTCGACCCGGAGAAGTCGGCGCCCTCGGGCAGAGGACCGTAGAAGGGGACCGCCGCCGCCAGCCGCGGCTCGCCGGACGCGAGGAGTTGCCACACCATCCCGCCGCCGAAGCAGAACCCGACCGCCGCCATCTTCTTGTCCGGCACCCGTCGCCCGAGTTCGTCGATACCGGCCTTCATGTCGGCGACGAAGCGTGCCGGCGGCACGGTGGCCAGCGCGGCGGTGGCCTGCGCCTGATCGGTGAACGTCGCGGTCCCGCCCTCTTCCGAGAGCAGGTCGAGGGCGAGGGCGGAGTAGCCGGCACCCGCGAATCGTCCCGCCACCGAACGAATGTGGTCGGTCAGGCCCTTGTTCTCGTGTATGACGAGGACCGTTCCGCGGGGCGAGGCCGCGTCGGCCCACGCACCCTGCAGGACCCGGCCGTCCGGGCCGGGGAACGTCACAGCTTCGGTCCCGACGGCGTCGGCCGCGCCCGGTGGCGGGGGCGTCGCTCCGCCGGGTGTCACCGGCGCCGAGGTCGGCGACTCGTCGCTGTCGGTGGAACACGCGGCGAGCAGCGAGGACGCCGCCGCCACGCCGAGACCGATGAGGCCGAGTCTTCGCAACGCCTCGCGGCGGGACAGCAGCCCGTCGGCATGGTCGATTGCGATCTCTTCGGCGATATAGCGTTGCAGTGGCGTCATGATCGTCCCCGTCCGCATCGGCTGATGTAGGGAATTATCCCTGGTCGAAGTCGTGATCGGCATCGGTTCCCGATTCATCACTTTTCCTTATGCAGTGCGCCACTTATCTGTGTTGTACAGATTTCACTGGGGACCTCAAGATTGGTGCAACGGCACGAACTCCCCGCTCACCGCACATAGAAAGGAGCCCGTCATGCCGATCGCTGACCGTCACACAGCCGTCGAAACGACGGCCCGAACATCGGTGGCCCCACCGATGCCGGACAGCTCGACCGTGAACTTCGTCGCGGCCATGGGCGCCGTCGCCACCGGAGTCACCGTCGTCGCGACCGACGGCCCCGGCGGGCGCGCCGCACAGACCGTGAGCGCAATGTGCTCCGTCTCGGCCGACCCGGCGTTGGTGCTGGTCTGCCTGCACGGACGAAGCCCGGTCAACGACGCGATCTCCGAGAACGGCGTCTTCTGCGTCAATGTGCTTGCCACCCAGCACGATCACGTCGCAGACACCTTCGCCGGCCGCCCGTGGCCCGGCAAGCAGCGGTGGGATTTCACCTGCGGGCACTGGACCGTGGCCGAATCCGGCTCACCCCGCGTCCACGACGCGATCGCGTCGT
>NZ_LTCZ01000236.1:0-3447 GCF_001583455.1 Rhodococcus sp. LB1
CTCATGAAGGGCACCTTTCAGTCAGGAGAAGTAATCCGAGGGTTCGCGAGGCCAACAGCCAGATCTCGCTACGCGGTGTGGCCTGCCTCACCGAATAGTAGATAGATTTCTTTCATGAGTCAATTGTTTGTCGCAAATTCTATTCATCAGTGAATAGATGCATGCGCATCTACCTGCCGTTCTTTCGCAGGTTCGCCTGCGTGGAGGTGCCGGAGGTGATCACTCATCCGAGTTGGTCGTCAGGCCGAATGCCGACGGCGAGCTGGAGAACGCGTCGCAATCACGGCGCCGGGTGCATGCACCGATCGAAGCGGCGGGATCCGCGGAAGAGGTCTCGGGACAGCGCACACTCGTGGCCGCGGCAAGGAAGCCACAAGGAAGTTCCACACCCGCGTCATGAAATGTCGGGGCCGGGGCCGTTTGTGCGGAGCGAGGGTGCAGCCCCTGAGGTGAAGTCGGCAGGGCGCCAGCGGCACGACCAGCAGTTCAGCAGTTCAGAGCCGGGTGCCGGCGTGCAGCGGCGACCACGAGGCCATAGACGCCGACGGGCGTGCCGGCGGCACCGGGACTGGCGGTCCGGGCGGCGCCGCCGGTCTACGAGAGCACCACTGCAAGACCCAATTTCGAGGCCAAGATGATCATCAACGAACCGCAATGACAATCTAGTTACGCTTCGTGACCATCCGTGGCTACGCCCAGCGCAAGAATAAGCGCGTTACCCAAGGACAGAAGTTCAGACTGCTGCAGGGAGTACGTCACCGACGCGCAATGGCCGTCGCACTCGACTCGTCCACCCGTCACGAAAACCGAGACCACGCAGGCCACGCGTTGCGCACATCAATTTCGACAACTCACGGCCACGCATGTTCGAGGGCCTTCACCTCTATGGATCGGCAATTCACAAACTGCCGAACGGTCGGCGTCGGACTTCTCGGTCTCAGCTGGCCACGCCAGGGTCCTCGAAGTGGGCGAGGAGGAGTTTGAGGAGCCTGCGAAGCTCGGTGCCATCGTCTTCGCTCACAAACGCAAGGAGTTGTGCCTCGCGACCCAAGATGTCGGAGGCGACCTCGTCGATGAGCTGGACTCCCTTTTTGGTCAATTGCACGTCGACTCGACGACGGTCTTGGGGGTGAAAGCTCCGTTTGAGCAGACCACTGCGCTCGAGCTTGTCCAGGCGGTTCGAGATACCAGCCGGGGTTATCAGCGCGGCCTCGGTGAGTTGCCCGGCCGTCATCCGATACGGCTTGCCGGAGCGCCGCAGCATCGCCAAGAGGTCGAGCGTCGCAGGATCGGTTCCTAGCTCCACCAGGCGTTGACTGCGTTCGCGCTCCAGGTATCGCGCAATTCGCCAGATCCTCGAAACGATACCCACTGAACTGACGTCGATATCCGGCCGTTCACGTACCCATGCCTGCTCGATGCGATCGACGCCATCATCTCCGTCCACGTCCCGAATCGATGGTGCTTCGACGCCCATCCCACACCCCATGTCACTTGAATTGACCAGCTCGGGATTATTCACTGCTAAGTAGTTTTGCTTGAAAGTTTACACGTGCCCCCGGGACTGGCAAGATTGCAAACGCGGTCCGACCAGATGTCAACACATTTCGGCAGTATTGGGCGTTGATCACGCCCGATTCGAGCCACCGGTGCGCCTCGAGCATCGCGGGCGGCCTCCAGCGACAGGCAGGCTGCAGTGTCGGTATCGAATCGCGGCACACGCGGCGTACCTTCACCTCAATGTGGGGCCGCTCGACATGACGCCTCGAGTGACCGAATGTCGGGCATCCTGCCGCGGAAATGCGCGGTCTGCGTTCGCCGCGCTCGACTATTGTATGGTCGATTCTCGGTGGCAGTTGCCGTCGTTGCGAATTCTCAGCGCCGACGTTCTCTACCCCTGACAAGCCACTGCTGTCCGATCCGCGCCGATTCCGGTAAAGAACTACTCTGTGGCACTGTGCTTTACGTGGGCGTGCCACAGGATCGAACTCGGTGGTTCATGGTGTGAAGGACTTGCTTCCGTGGCGTGTCTAGTTCACGATCTTCCCGTCGTTGCGCGCCGTCTGTCGAGGGGCGCCTTCACCACACACGCCTGAATTCCGTCTAGCGTTTCACCCGCACCCCTGTGGAGTGGCGCGGTGGACAAGTTAGGACAGCTGATGACTACTTCGGTGATCGTTGCCGGTGGCCGGACCCCTATGGGTCGGTTTATGGGGGCTTTTGCGGGATCTGTCGGGCGCCGACCTCGGTGGCGTCGCAATTCGGGGAGCCCTGGACAAATCCGGAGTCCTCGCCGCGCTGGTCGAGTACGTGATCATGGGTCAAGTGCTCACAGCAGGCGCCGGGCAGATTCCCGCCAGGCAGGCGGCGGTCGCGGCCGGCATCCCGATGGACGTGCCGGCGCTGACCGTCAACAAGGTCTGCCTGTCGGGCATCGACGCGATTGCGTTGGCCGATCAGTTGATCCGTGCTGGGGAGTTCGAGGTGATCGTCGCGGGTGGCCAAGAGTCCATGTCGCAGGTTCCGCATCTGCTGGAACGATCGCGCGTGGGCTTCAAGTACGGCGACGTGACGATCCGCGATTCCTTGGCATTCGACGGTCTGTACGACATCTTCACAGATCAGCCGATGGGAAATCTGGCCGAGATGAAGAACGGGAAGGTCGATCACCGAATCTCGCGGTCCGAGCAGGACGCGTTCGCGGCGGCGTCGCATCAGAATGCGGCGCGGGCGTGGAAAGACGGGCAGTTCGACGACGAAGTGGTGACGGTAATGGTTCCGCAGCGGCGCGGAGGGAATGTGGAGTTCGCTCAGGACGAGGGGATTCGCGCGGATACCACCGTGGAGTCGCTGGCGAAGCTGCGGCCGGCGTTCGGTGTGGACGGGACAATCACGGCCGGGTCCGCGTCACAGATTTCCGATGGTGCGGCCGCGGTCGTGGTGATGAGTAAGGCCAAGGCGCAGGAGCTTCGGCTGGCATGGATCGCCGAAATCGGGGCACACGGCGTCGTTGCAGGTCCCGATTCGACCTTGCAGTCACAGCCCGCACGGGCGATCACCAGGGCGTGCGCCAGGGAGGGCATCTCTCCGGAAGATTTGGACCTGGTGGAGATCAACGAGGCCTTCGCGGCGGTGGGAATCGCCTCGATGCGCGAGCTCGCGTTGGATCCGGCGCGCGTCAACGTCAATGGCGGAGCAATTGCGCTGGGCCATCCGCTGGGCATGTCCGGGGCGCGGATCACCCTGCATCTGGCTTTGGAGTTACAGCGCCGCGGCGGTGGTGTCGGGGCTGCTGCCCTGTGTGGCGGAGGCGGGCAGGGCGACGCCCTGATTATCCGCGTTCCGAAGAAGTAGAGACATGGGCCAGATCGGCCAGATCGCGTACTCCGCGTCCAAGGGCGGCGTGCACGGCATGACCGTCCCGGCGGCCCGCGACCTCGCGCAGTT
>NZ_LTCZ01000237.1:0-23080 GCF_001583455.1 Rhodococcus sp. LB1
ACCCGCGACGGCACGTAGATTCCGTCCGGATAGTTCGGGTTCCAGCCGAGGCGGGCCGCGGCGACATGACCCTGCACGGGCAGCTTGCGGTCCTGGCGGTCACGGCCTGCGGCGAGCACATCGAACGTCGCCGCCTGCCACAACCGCGACACCAACTCAGCGCCGGCCGGGGCAATCAGGTCGAGCAACCACCCCACCCGGATATTGACATCATCGAGGCCAATCGCCTCACCTGTCGCGTCATCGACCGCCATATATGGGCGGGTGGTGAACGCGAACTGCCGCGGCGCAGTCGCAACCCGCCCGGTCACGCTGGGCACAACTCACGATCAGCGAGCACCCACGCGCTCGACGAAGGCCTGCGATCCCCCGAGATGCTCAACGGCTACCCCTCCCCAACCGTGCGACGGCTTTGCCCTGAAGCTGGTGTTGATCTTGTTTCGACCGCAGCTGATAGAACCGGCCGGACTACGATGCTGGCAACGGGCTTGACGCCATCCATCAAATCTTTCATCAGCGGTCTGCCACCCCTTGTCTCGCGGGACCCGACTGTAACGCCGACCTCCGACACGTACCTCCCGATCCACGCCACCGACGGACCGGGCCAACCGATCCCGCCCCACCACCTGCTGCACCGACGTGAACCGGCCATGGATCGCGTAGTCGAGCATCCAGTCGCGCCCCACCCGCTGCTCCCTCGAGACCCGAACCGCGATCCCGGCAGACCAGGTATACCCACCAGTGGCGCTCTCCCCCAGAATCTTTTCCTGATCGGCAGCGACACCTCTCGCCCTGCCGAGCCCGACACCCGGCAATACAATGCCTCCATCCTCTCCGGCGTCACTCCCGCACACTCCGATGCAGCCCGCCCAGATAAGCGTCGGGGTCCAGGCGGTCAAAAATTCGGTGACCCGAACCGGCACGCCGAGAAGACAACCACCCCTCCTATGCCGCCCTGCGCACCCCAACTACCGACATCCTCAGGTATTCCGCATCCTCACCAATTCGCGCAGTTGAGAGCTTGATGCGTACTGACTCTGCAATGCCCCGTTCACCGCATTTGATCACCGGATCGGTTGTGGCCGAATCCCTGAATGGATCCTGCATGTCGGTCAGTCGTGGGACACCTACGATGTCGCACCGTTCGTGCCCGGGCGCGCCCGGAACGAGTCGCGCCATTAGTTCTCGCGCGCCGCCCGGGCGACGAGGAACTCGTCGGTCTCCGCATCGATGCGGGTGCCGAAGCCGCGGCTGATCCCGTCGAGAACCCGCCGCAGCCATTCGGTGTCACTGGTCGACGCTTTGTGCAGTCGCATCTGCCGGGATTTCATCGGCACCATTCGCAGCTCGCGCAGTTCGTGGGTGCGCGCGTCGAGGGTCACCAGGTAGAGCAGACGCAGGTCGTCGCGGAAGCGTTCGTGTCCTCCGATGCCCTCGTAGTCGTTGATCAGGTCGCCGCAGCCGTACAAGATCGGATGGCCTCGGTAGATCTCGACCGGCCGCGGGTGATGAGACGAGTGCCCGAAGACCACGTCGACGCCACCGTCGACGAGCCGATGCGCGAACTCGACATGCGCATCCGGCACGTCGTATCCCCAGTTCGAACCCCAGTGCAGAGAGACCACCACCACGTCCGTGTTCCGCCGTATCAGCCGCGTCCGGTCGAGCACACGGTCCGCCTCGGCGCAGGTGGTTTCGGACAGGTACGCGACGCCAGGCCGGCCCCGGCGGGCCGCCCCGTGCGGCGAGACCCCGCTCGACGACATACCTGCTGCCCAGATCGCAGCCGGCGCCCCGTCCCGGCCTCCACGACCACGGGACACCACGCTTGCGCCACGGTGCGCCCCGCTCCGACGGTCCGCACGCCGCTGCGGGCCAGCACGTCGACGGTCTCCACGAGCCCATCGGGACCGAAGTCGAGCAGGTGATTGTTCGCCAGTACGCAGACGTCGATCCGCGCAGCGGTGAGCACCCCTACGTTCGACGGATGCATTCTGTAGTTGATTCCCTTGGACGCGAAGCGGGCACACGTGGTGACGGTCGTTTCGAGATTGACGACGCGGGCGTCGGGCTCCGCAGCGTCGAGGACGCGCAACGCCTCGCCCCACGGCCACCCGAACTCGACGGGGCCGGGGATCGAACCATTTCGCTTCTCCACCAACGCCACGTACTCGCGGGCGTCGCGGACGCAAGGCTCCCGCAACTCCGGGTCGCCGGGAGAGGGGAGGATCTGGTCGACTCCCCTACCGGTCATCACGTCGCCGGCGAGGAACATCCTGATGGTGTCGGACATCGAAATCCTCAGCGACAGCTCGAGTACCGGGAACATACTCGGAGACCGACATCACGGCTCGGAGAATGCACCCGTCGCTCGCACTGTCATCAGGCACGGGCGCCGGCTCGGTCGAGCTGAGATACCCGTTGCGGGCTCAGCTCGAGGATGACACCGATATCACGCACCGAGAGACCCGATCGGCGCAGATGCGCCACCGCGGCCCGCGAGGCCCGCGCTGCACATTCCTGCGCGTGGGCGGCGGACTCGACCTGCAAGTGGGCCGCTCTGGCCTCCATGAGCGCCGCTGAATCCCCGATCTCGTACTCGAGGACAACCTCGACGTCCTCGACCGGCACATCCTCGACGAGATGCACGGCATCCGCCACGATCGCAGAAACCTGATCGAGCCGCCGTGCTTGGGTGAGAGCCGCCTCGACTCCCGGAACCTCCACCACCCACCAGCCGCCGCAACGGGTGGCCTTCGCCGTCACCTTCATCACGAACCACTTCCTACCCGGCTCGCATCTTGTGCGAAACTCGCCCCTCCCACGACAAGTCTAGTCCCCCTCTACTGGGCAGAACTACACGGACAGAAGACCTTCAGCGTGCGTGACCGCTGGAGGAACGACACGTCGACACCGGCACGCTCACCAGAAATCCAGTGCCTGTGCAGTTGCGGTGGACTCCGCGTGGGTGGGCCGTAGCGCACCGCCGATGGCGTAGACGGTGTGACCGACCGTCGCGACGGACATCCCGTGAGCCCCCGTGGGCATGGGCGGCAATTGTGACCAGGTCCCCGAGGCGACGTCGTAGGCCTCGACCGTAGACAGCACCTTGGTCGGTTGTTCGCCACCGACCGCGACGATGCGGCCGTCGATGAACGCCGCGCCGAGTCCGCCGCGAGGAGTGGGCATGGCGGGCAACGTCGTCCACGTGTCCGCGGCGGGGTCGAAGCGTTCGACCGCGGCGGTGTTCTGGTCCGACGCCAGGTCGCGTCCGCCGATGGCATAGAAGTACGTGCCGTCCGACACTGCGGCCAGGTGTTCCCGTGGTGTGGGGATGTCCGGGACGGTTGTCCATTTCGTGCCGTCGAACACTTCGGTCGTCGCCACCAGTTCGCCGTCCGCCTGTCCCCCGGCGACCACGATCTGGTCGCCGACCACGGCTGCGGCACCAGCAGCCCGCGGCTCGTTCATCGGCGCCAGATCCACCCATTTGCCGTTCCGAAGCGCGAGCACCCGGTCCGACGTCGTCCCGGTGAGGTTCGGACCTTTCGGCACCCAGCCTCCGAGGACCACCAACTCGCCCCCGTACTCGACGGCCATCGCGTGATTGAGGGGGACCGGAAGGTCGGGGCCCGCCTTCCAGGTGTCGATGGCGGGGTCGTTTCCCTCGACCTTCGGGGTCGACCCCGCATTGTCGAGTCCGCCGAGCACCCAGATCGTGCCGTCCGCGACGGCCGTCGCCGTCTGCTGACGGGCGATCGGCGCATCCTTCAGCGGACGCCACGCCGGCGCCCATTGGGTCTTGCGTGGCGCGAGCTGCAGGGCCTCGGAAACAGCAGTCGATTCGGCGTGTGTCGGTTTGACACCGCCGCCGACGGCATACACCGTGTCGCCGACCGCGCCGACCGCCATCCCGTGCCGCGGTGTGCGCAGAGCCGGCAATTGCGACCACGTCCCCGCGACCACGTCGTAGGCCTCGACCGTCGACAGCACCCGGGTCGGTTCTTCACCACCGACAGCGACGATGCGGCCGTCGATGAACGCCGCACCGAGCCCGCCGCGAGGAGTGGGTATAGGAGGCAACGTCGCCCACGTTCCGGCGACGGGATCGAACCGTTCGACCGCGGCGGTGTTCTGGTCCGACGCCAGGTCCCGTCCACCGATCGCATAGAAGTACGTACCGTCCGACACCCCGGCCAGATGCTCCCGTGGCGTGGGGACAGGGGCGACGGTCGTCCACTTCGTGCCGTCGAACACCTCGGTCGTCGCCACCAGTTGACCATTCGCCTGTCCGCCCGCGACCACGATCCTGTCGCCGACCACGGCCGCGGCCCCAGCCGCCCGCGGTGCGTTCAGCGGCGGCAGGTCCACCCACCGACCGTCGCGCATGGCCATCACTCGATCGGAGTCGACCGCGGTCAGGTTCTGACCTTCCGCCTTCCAACCGCCGATCAGCACAGGTTCGTCGTTGTAGGTGACGGCCATCGCATGATTGAGCGGAACCGGAAGGTCGGGGCCGGCCTTCCAGGTGTCGATTGCCGGGTCGTAGCCCTCCTGCCGGGCCGAGACGCCGTTGTCGTCCAACCCTCCGAAGACCCAGATCGTCCCGTCCGCGACTGTCGTTGCCGTCTGCTGGCGGGCAACACGGGCATCCTCCACCGGTCGCCACGCCGCAGTCGGGTCGACGGCAGGAGGCGCGCCGGCGTCCTGAACGGTCGGTCCTGCGGTGCCGGGTCCGGTGGTTTCTCGAAGCACGAGGTACCCGCCGCCGGCCAGCACCAGCGCGACGACCAGTGCGAGCGCGGTCAGGACCGCACGCCGACCTGTGCGGGGCTCTCCGACGCTGCCCGGACCTACGGCCGGCGGCCAGGGCGGCGGGCCCGTCGGCGGCCAGAGCGGTGGACCCGAGGGATGAGAATCGGGCTGGAGCTGCTGGGTCGGTTCGACCCACAGACGCTGACCGCTGTCCGACCCTTCGTACCGGATTCGACGGTATCCATCGGCACCGGACTCCGACCGGTGCGCCTCGGTCGTCTGCACGGTCTCCAGGGGTGCCAGTGCCATCGCGTCCGAGCGCAATCCGATGTGTCGCTGAGCGGCTTGAAGTTCGTGTCCGAACTCCTCGGCGGTCGGCGGCCGAGCAGCGGGATTCGTCGCCATCGCCCTCTCGATCACGGCGCACACGCCGTCCGGGATGCCTTGGGCGCGCAGGTCCGGCACCGGCTGGCTGCTGATCCTCACGAACTGCGCAACAAGTTCCTCACCGGTCTTCCGCTCGAACGCCGCCCTCCCCGCGATCAGTGAAAAGATCGTCGCGCCCAGTCCGTACACGTCGGACCTCGCCGTCGGCGATTCCCCGTTGAGCACCTCCGGCGCGGTGAACGCCAGTGAGCCGGTAAACCCGCCGGTGGCCGTTTCGTACCCGCCGGCGATGTGCGCGATGCCGAAATCGGTGAGCTGCGGCTCGCCGTAGTCGGTGAGAAGGATGTTCGCGGGTTTGATGTCGCGATGCAGCGTGCCGGTCCGGTGCGCCGTCTCCAAGGCCCCCGCCAACTTCACCCCGATGCTGATCGCTTCCGGCCACGGCAGCGGACCTTCGCGGCGTATCTGGACCGCCAGTGAATCGCGCGGGTGATAGTGCATGACGATGTACGGGCGACCGGTGTCGGTCACGCCGACCTGCAGTATGTTGACGATGTTCGGATGACCGGAGAGCCCACCCATCGCGTACCCCTCGCGCAGGAAGCGCTCACGATTCTCGGGGTCCAGGTCCGACGTCAGCACCTTGATCGCGACGATTCGACCCAGCGAACGCTGCAGGCAGCGATATACGACACCGAACCCGCCCCGGCCGACTTCCTCGGCACCCGCGAACCCGGCAGCGTCCAACTCGGCCACGATCCCGTGGCCGACTGCACGGACCGACGCCGCCTGGGTCGCATCTGGGTCGAAATCGGCCATCGGGCGCCTCAGTTCCTTCCGACATCCACGACGATGTCGCGGCTAGGCCTGCCGAGTAGGGCCGGCTTCGTGCCGACGTGCGCACTCGTGTTCATCGCATTCACCTCTGATGCAGGTCGCCCAGTCACGCCGATGCGTTCACCAGCAGTCGACGACACGAATATCTTTCTGTCACAAGGGCGAAGCGCGGAGTATTTTCGTCGGATGTAGACGGGATCCGCCCTGTCCAGAAAGTATTCGACGGGTCGAGATCCGCGTCAAGATGACAATTTTTCCCCCTAGGGTGCCTAGCGGCAGCCACGACTTCATGTCACGTCGGCCGCAGCGCACCGATCGCGTTCTGCGGCCGTCCTAGAAGGGGCCGTCGTAGAGCGCGTATCCGCCCGCCCCCGCAGCCTTCGCCCGATACATCGCCGAGTCTGCCCGGCGGACGAGTTCTTCGCGGGTGCACTCCGGATCGGAGAGTGCAACACCGATACTGGCACTGATCGGCCAGTCGAGAGATCCTGCCCGGTTCAGGTCGGCGAAGCTTCCGGTGATCCGAGCGGCAATCGCCACCGCCTCCGCTGCGCCCGCGACGTGCTCACACACCACCACGAATTCGTCACCGCCGAGGCGGGCAACGGTGTCGCCCGGGCGCACCGCCGACCGCAGATGCCTGGCGAGAACGATCAGTGCGTCGTCGCCGCCGGCATGGCCGAGGCTGTCGTTGACGATCTTGAAGTCGTCGAGATCGACCAACAACAGCGCAACGCGCGGGCCGCCGCGCGGCGCGGCGTCCAGGGCGTCGTCGAGCCGGCGGCGGGCCAGTGCGCGGTTCGGTAACCCGGTCAGCGGATCGTGCAAGCTCTGGTGCACCAACGCGGCTTCGGCTTCGATGCGGCGGATCGCCGCGGACAGTACCGCCGTCACCGAGCGCAGAAAGGTCAGATCACGGTCGGTGTATTCGCGGGGACGACGACTGTGCGCGGTCAACACTCCCCACACCGCTTCGGAGCCTATCGGAACGCACACACCGCTGTGCAGCCCGCGCCCGGTCATCCCGACAGTGGAGAACCGGGTCTCGTGGACCCGATCGGCGCAGACGATCACCGACCCGCTGGCGGCGGCATACCCGGGTTGCGAGCCCCTTCCCGGGGCGAACGTCGTCGGCGAGGGCTCGGGTCCCCGATAGGCCAGCACGGCGAGTTCGCCGCCGTCGGACATCTGCGCGATCGACGAGCACTGCACACCCATCAATGCGGCGGCCGCACCGGCTGCCGCCGCGAGGAGCTCGTCGAGGTCTCCGCCGACGGCGAGTTGGCTCAAGTCTGCGATCACCTGCTGCTCGCGGGCCCGGTACGCGGACTCCCCCAGAGCGCGCTGCAGGCGTTGTTCGTCCTCTTCGGCGCCGCGGCGATCCTGTGCGATCGAGGCGATCAGCGACGGCCCGGTGCGTGTGTACTGCAGCACGAACGTCGAGATCAGCATCGGGATCGGCTCGCCCGTCACGAAATGGCGGAATTCCGTCAGCCCGTTCCACTCCCCCCGCACGACCAGCGCCGACTCCACCTCACGGGCCTGCACGAGACCGACATCGGTGAACAGCTCCGCCGTCGTCCTCGCGTACGCGTGCGCGGCATCCCCCAATCCGAGCAGACCGACGCCGGCGGGATTGGCATACACGATCCGCCCGGAGACGAATTCGGACACGAACACCAACACCGGAGTGTGTTCGAGGACTGCGAGCAACATCCCCGAATCCGGCAGAGCCTCCATGGATACTCCCTCCCCTGCGAACCGTCCCACACCCGCCTGTGACCTCCTCCACGATAAGCGCGTCGGCAACGCCGCGGCGGTGCGGGCGTGGCACGTTGATTCTGCCCCGATGTAGGTGCACGATCGTGGGCATGCGCAGAGCGCGTTGGCCGGCATTCGCGCCGCCGGCAGCCAGTGGGACCGCGGTGCACGGTCCCACCATTCTCGCGTCCAAAACTCACATCACCCTCGACTTGCTCGGAATCGTCGCCTTCTCGTCCGGAATCCATGTCCGACTCGCGCTGACTGCGACGGGACGCGCCGCCGAACGTGCGCATCACGAGACGCGATCGCTGTCCGATCCCACCGATCCCGACACCCAGTGGTCGTATCTGTCGGTGCTGCTGCAGCTGGGGCCCGTGGCGGGCGAAGCCGACCCCTACCTGCCGCGATCCGGTTCGCCGCTGAAGTGGGGCGGGGTACCCGCGTACCGCACCGAGCCGAATTATTGGCTCGGAACCTGTACACGCCCGCACGACATCATGATCTCGGCAGGGTGGCCGGAGATCGGTCTCGGCCCCACCTGTGTCACGGCCCTCCTCGAAGCCAGTCCGTCCGCTGTCACATCCGACTGACCCGAAAGGTCCAGTCCTCTCCCTTCCCGAAGTGGTTGCGGCTAGCGTCGGAGCGACATGCCCGACATGGAGGTTCACGATGCGTTTGTCCACGAGGAACCAGCTCGCCGGAACGATCACCGAGGTCACCCTCGGCAGTGTGATGGCCACGGTGAAAGTGAAACTCGACGGAGGCGAGCAGATCGTCACCGCATCTATCACGAAGGAGGCGGTCGAGGAACTCGGTCTGAAGGCGGGTGAGGCTGCGACGGTGCTCGTGAAATCCACCGAGGTGATGCTCGGCGTCGAGTAGGCCGAACCTCAGCAGCTCAGCGACCCGCGCACTGCTAGTGCGCCGAGGTCGTGAGGGAATCGGGTGCCATCACGATCTCGAACGGCATTTCGATATGCGCAACCGTCCCCGATCGAGGTCCGGGGTGGACGGAGAAGCTGCCTCCCGCAGCGACGACACGGAGTTCGTGCGAAGTCAGTCCGATGTGGCCTCTGCTGAGGCTGCGGTCGATCGCCTCACGGGAGATGCCGCACCCGTCATCGGTGACATCGAGGACCGCATGCTCACCCCACCGCGCCAGCTCGACTCGGACGGTACGGGCTTGCGCGTGTTTCACCACGTTGCTGAGCAATTCGCGTGCCGCGCTGAACAGCACATCATCAGCCGTGGTGCGAAGGTCGTCGACCCATTCCGAGGTCAGGAGCTCCACGTCGAAACCGCCACGTGCCTGGGCGGATCGGGTGATGTCGCCGAGAGCGCGAGCGAGACCGACACGATCGAGCACAGTGGGATGCAGCTCCGAGACGGTCGCCCTGAGCAGGGTCGCGGATTCGGTGAGTGCGTGGGTGATGCGATCCACCGCTTCCGGATCGGCACTGTCGGTGAGGTCGTCGAGGTCCATTTTCGCGGCCAGGACGAATTGAAGCGCCCCGTCGTGGAGTTGCTCGGACAACGCACGTCGTTCGCGTTGTTCGAGACCCATCAACTCCGCGAGCAGGGCGGTGCGGTCGCGCACCAGGTGACCGATGGTCAGCACTCTGGAGCGTTGAATTCTGCTGAGCACGACGGCGCCTGCACCGAGGACGGCGAGGGCCATCGTGCTGAGCAGGATGGAGGTCCAGGGTTCTTCGTTCGAAGCCATCGTGGCCCAGCTGGCGGCCAGGAATACCAGGACCGTAGGCACGACCACGGACGCGCAGACACCTGGGCGCAGCTGCGTGGAGGCCAGTAGCGGGATCACGAACAAACCGTTGCTCAGGATGTCTGCGGTCCAACTCTGTTGTGCTGCAATACCAGTCAACAGGGTGAGGCAGCCGAGGACCGCGAGGTCGACGAACAGTGCGAGCCACATCGCGTTCACCGGCCCCGGACCGCCTCGACGAGTCCACAGCGCGAGCCCGCCGGACCAGAGTGCGTAGCAGATCAGGACCGCGACGCACACGCCCGCATCGTTCATGGGCGGGACGAACCCGAGAGTCAACGCAATGAAGAGCACCAGCACACCGCGAAGCGCGAGTTGCAGATAGGCGCCGCGGTAAGCGTGCTCGAGGATGATGCGTTCGAGATCTGGGCTGCCGCCGAGATCCGCGGGTAGTACCGATGACTCAGCCATGGGACGGCCTCCTCGGCCGGGCGACTCCGACAGGAAGATGCGGGGACATCAACTGCTGGACCTGCGACAATGCCCAAGATTCTAGCACCGGCGAGGTGCGGACCCCGGGTACTTGACGGTCTGCGCGCGGGCCCTGCGGACCTCCGCGAACTGCGCCTCGAGTTCGCCGTGCAGTCGCTGATTGTCCAGCGCCAGAGTGGTTGCGGCCCGCACGGCCGTTAGAAGCCTCGGCTGGTCGGCGACCGCCCGGTCGTACACCAACGCCCCCACCAGGACGCCGTCGCGGATGAGGGCAGTCGCCTCGCGGGGATCGTTCCTGGGTGGCAGAACCTGCGGACGCCCCTGCGCGTCCACGTACCCGTCGTCTGCGCGGGAGAACGACCACAACGCCAGGTCCGGGTCGCGCAATGCCGCACGCAGCGCGTCGATGAAGCCGTCACCGAGCGGGGCGGTGCCGATCTCGATCATCAGGTTGCGCACTGCGGCTCGGGCGACGCGGTAGCGCCACATCCCGACCAGCACCGCAAGCGGGATGAGCGCAGTCGACGGATATCGCAGAAGCAGCGTCCACGTGTGCTGTGAGCTGTGCACCCACACGGAGACCAGCGGTGTCCACGCGGTGGCGGCGGTCCCGAGCAGAGCGGCGATCCACAGCGGCGCCACGGCGGCCCGATAGGCCGGTGAACCCGACCTCCATCGGGCGATCACCACGCCGATCAGGACCACACCGAGGGCGATCCCCACCACGCCGAACATCACTTGCAGCGCCGCGAAGACCCTCGGGTCGTCACTCACCAAGAGCAGATTCAACGACGGCGGATGGGCCGGGCTGATGCGGTGGATGTCGAGGAACGCAAGCTCGGACACGACGGCGACCGCATAGTACGCGTAGCTTCCGCCGACGAACCACCGCTCCCACCGGTGGCGCAACCGACCCCAGGGAAAACTGAACACGAGTTGGATCAGCACCGCAATGTACATGTTGGTCAGCGCCGCGCCGGCCGTGAACAGCACCGGAACCGTCGACAGTCGAAACCCCTTCACCAGCCACAGCAGCCCGGCGGCAACCAGCAGCCACCCCAGGTTGTCCTGCGGCCGGTGGCTCTTGGCAACCAGACCCGCCGCCACGAACACCACTCCGACCATCACGAACAACGCCAATTCCGTCGGACTGAAAACGCCCCGGCACAACTGCCAGTCGACGGATGCCGCCACCGCGACCGCCAATACGGCGGTCACCAGGCCGGTCGCACTCTGCGCGCGAAGACTCACCGGGTGCCACCCGCGAGTACGGGCAATTCGAGGAACACGAGATCGATCCTCGTGGGGATCCGGATCCGGCACCATCACCACAGGGTGGGGTAATGCGACACCCTGGGTGGACCTTCTCGACACCTTCGGTCACCTACCGCCGCGGTGTTTCGGCGCGGATCGATCGATGCCACCCGGCACACCGGTATTCGTGGGAACATCTCATCCGATCGGTGCAGCAGACTGAAGCGGAAGGGGTGTGGTTCATGACCAGGGTTCGACTTCGGTCCGCGGTGGCACTGGCATCGATCGCCGGTGCGTCGTCCCTGTTTCTTGCGGCCTGCACCCAGGACGCGTCGTCGACCGATGGCACCGAATCGGCTGCGCCGCCGAGCACCTCCAGCGAGGCACCGGCCGCGGAGGCACCGGTCAACGGTGTCGATGCGAAGGTGTACGCCTCCAGCGACCCGGAAACCGATACCTACGGCTTCGTCACACCGTCAGGGAAATGGCGGTGCTCGATCATTCCCACCAAGAATCTGGCCGGATGCGCCACTCATCCCACCGCGGGGCCTTTGGGAGTTCCGGGGACTCCACAGATCGCCTCGCCGGACGGAGGCCCGCCGGCCGAGGCGAACGTCATCGCGGTCGAGGCGGGGAAGGAGCCGAGCTTCCAGAACTGGAACCAAACGGTCTTTCCGGACAACGCCAACGTCCTCCCCTACGACACCACGCTGGCGATCGACGGATTCAGTTGCAATGTGCAGTTCTCCGGCGTCTCCTGCAGGGAGGATGCAACGGACAAGGGGTTCACGATCTCCACCAGCGGCTACAAGTTCGAGTTCACCCCGATTCCCGTGAGCTTCCCCAGCGCGAGCCCGGCGCAGATCGCGCCCACGGCGGCCCCGCTCCCCCAGCAGGCGCGCGGATCGAATCAGTGTGGCCCTGTTGTCTATCCGGAGACGGGAAAGCCTGCGACCGTGGTCATCGTGAAGGGAACGCTCCGCTGCGACGAGGCCCACGCGATGCTCACCAAGTATTTCGCCGCGCCTGACAAGAGTGAACCGGTGTACAGCTTCGACGGGTGGGAATGCCGCCTCGCGGGAGACCCGGAATCCGCGGAGATCGGCTACACGATCAACTGCACCGACGACAACGGGAACACCGTGGTCGCACAGCCGTAGACTGATCACCCGCGATTTCAGGTCAGTCCCCGCGAGACTCGACGCTCGATGTCTACGCTGACGCTATGCAACCACCGAATGACGAGGCCGGCACCTGGGAGGGCTCGTGGCTCGCGGCGATGACGGTGATCAAGAGTGCTCAGCGGGTTTTCACGCCGGAGAACCGCCCTCCCTCCGAGCTCATTCCTCTCGTCGAACCCCTGAGCCGGCTGGGTGATGCGCTCCGGGCAGCACCGCCCGACCCCGAAGAGTCCCGCCGTCGCGCGGCCGACCTGGTGGCCGATCGAGACCTGATCGAATGGGCATGTCAGCCGGATCAGCCCAGCGAGATCCGGGAGTTCGGGGCGACCTTGGCCTTCTTGTCCATGAAACTGACCACCTGAGTGTCGGGCTGACCGCTCAGAAGTCGTAGTCCACGACGACCGGAGCGTGATCGCTCATCCGGCGGTCGGCCGCCGGCTCACGGTCGGTGCCGGCCGTGACCGCCGCTCGTGCCAGTTGCGGCGTCGCGAGGTGGTAGTCGATGCGCCAGCCGATGTCGTTCACGAACGACTGCCCCAGCCACGACCACCACGAGTACGGACCGTCGACGCCCGGATGCTGTCGCCGGACGACATCGACGAGGGTGCGCGGCGACAGGATGGAGTCGAACCACTCGCGCTCCTCCGGCAGAAATCCCTCGGCCTGGTTGCTACGCCGCCAGTTCCGTACGTCGGAACGAGTGTGCGCGATGTTGAGGTCACCCATCAGCAGAAGCTCCCTGCCTCGTGCGCGTGCCGTGCGCCGCGAGCGGGTCAGCTGTCGCGCGAACGCGGAGAGGAAGCGCATCTTGCGGTCGTACCGGGCGCCGCCGTCAGGCGCCTCCCGCATCCGCCCGGGCTTCTGGAGGTGGGCCGGAAGACCACCCTTCGGCAGGTACATCGATGCCACCGTGATCGGCGCCTCGTCGAGGTCGACCTCGACGTACCGACCCTGGTTCGCGAACTCTCCCAGCCCCCGAGCCAGCGGCTCCGGATCCAGTGCGACGCTTTCGGTGTGCATTTCACCCGGTGCACGTATCAGCGCCGTGCCACTCCACGTTCGAACCGCGACGGGCGCACGCCGGGTCAGGACCGCGACACCATTGCGGCCCGCGACGTCCCCCTCGTCGTATGTGAGGTGGTAGTCGCCGAACACCCCCGGCGGGATGGCCTCGGCACGAGCCCGCACCTCCTGAAGCGCGACCACATCGGGGCCGCGGTCGCCCAACCAGTCCTCGAAGCCGCGCCGCTGCGCCGCGCGGATCCCGTTGACGTTGAAGGTCGCGATTCGCACGAGTGACAGTGTAAGGATCCGACTGACGCGTCGTATGACTGGTGGTGTGCGGTATTCGAAAGGTGCGGTATTTCTCCACCCGTGGCACGAGGGTCAGCCCAGCCCGATCCACTGCCGTTGCAGCTCGATCAGCGCGTACCGCCATCCATCCGGGATGGGTATGTACCAAACCCACCAATCCACGGATTGTCCTTCTCCCCTACCGGCGGTGCCCTCGTCGGAAAGCCCTCGTCTACCGCATCGTTCCGTGAGTCCTGAGTCATTGCCGCTGGTCGGAGCGGATATCGTTCAGTCAACGGCATCTCATGTGTGGCCCAGGCAAAAGAGATCCGGGGTGTCCGTCCATCCGGCTGCCGTGAGCCACCGTTGAACGCCTCGGTCAGGTTGCCGTTCTTCGCTTGCGCGGCGAGCGCTCATGCTGCGACTCGGGACGCTGATCCCGCGTCGACACTCGGCCGTACCCGATCCTCACATCGGGGAATGTATCGCGTACCCCCGACAACGTGACGTTGTTCCGTACACAGTGTTCTTTACACATCCGACCTGGGTAAACGTCAACCGGTCAGTGATGTCTCATGAACGACCGTTTGTGTGTGTGGGGGGATCTGACCGGTCGCCATCTCCGCGCAGACCCGCCATTGTTCGAGCGCCGGAGCAGGGCGGGAGAATCCTACCGCCGACGCTCACCGCAGTTCCCGCGCGATCGCTCGGGCCGCGCGGCGAGCCTGCTTCGCCGCGAACCCGATCTGCGACGGCCTGGGCACGAACCCGATGAAACGCAACCTCTCGGCGGCCGGCTTTTCACCGGTGGCGTGCGGCCGACCTCGCTCGTCCAGTACGCCGAGGTGCCCGACCAGCTTTTCGAGTTCCTGGCGGAACCCCGTCGCGCAGACCATCGCCTCCGGGTCGATTCGCACACCGTCCACCAGCCACACGCTGTCCGCGTCGAGTGACTCGACTCCGCGAACGACCTCGATGGACCTGTCTCGGATCGCGGCGATGAGCTCCTTGTCGACGATCGCCGGTGCCACGCCGAGGCGGGCGCTGCGGGCGAAGATCCCCTCGTCGGGGATCGGTAATCCGAACTCGCGCAGGTCGCCGATGCTCCTCTCCCGGCCGAACCGAGCGATTGCGTCCGCGATACGGACCGGGGCATGGTAGAGCGGCGTCGCGATGAAGTCTCCCGGTATGCCACCAGGTCCCTGGCGGAGCATGATGTTCGGCGGTGTGCGAGCCGAAAGCCAGACCTTTGCCGCGCCTCCGGTGGCGAGGTCGTAGGCAATTTCCATGCCCGAGCAGCCCGCTCCCACCACGAGGACCCGTTTCCCGTTGTACTGCGAGGGATTCCGGTACTGCGAGGAATGAACCAGTGCACCCCGCCAGTCCCCGCGTCCGGGCCAGTCCGGGACGAAGGGCTCATGATCGAAGCCGGTCGCGACCACCACCTCGGCAGCGTCGACCGAACCGGCAGCGGTGGTCAACCGCCAGTGCCCGTCCGTTAGGTCGAGCCGTTCCACCGGGCAGCCCAGGCGCAGCTCGATCCCGTCCGCACGTGCGTGCCGCTCGAGATGCTCGATCACCTGTTCCCGCGTGGGAAAGGTCGGCGTGCCCTTGGGGTAGGGGCGGTTCGGCAGGTGGGAGAACTGCCTGCCGGTGTTCAGTCGCAGCCGGTCATAACGAGAGTGCCACGACGAACCGACTTGGTCGGCTCGGTCGATCAGCAACGGGTTGATGCCACGGTCGGCGAGGGCCACGGCCGCCGCGACCCCGGAGGTGCCGGCACCGACGATTGCGACTTGATGCTCGCTCATCGTGTGTTCCTTGGGTGTTGTCTTGTTTCATGCGGTTTCGGCGACAATGACGCTCATCGGGCCGGTGAGCGAGCGATGGTCGCGGTAGCGCCAGCCAGTGTCCTGCAGCCAGGCGATGCCTTCTCCGACGCTGTAGACGTCGCCGTGTTCGAGGTGGACCGCGAATTCGCCCGCCATCAGGGCAGCCGCGACCGGCTGGGTGTGGGTGGGGTCGGTCCAGAAGTCGGCAATCAGCAGCGTGGCGCCGGGTGCGGCGACGTCGCGAATGCGTTGTAGCAGCGCACGATTCTGCTCCGGCGACCAGTAATGCACCAGGTTCGCGACCAGGAAGGCGTCGTATCCGGCGGGCAGCGGGTCGGCCATCGCGTCGCCGGCGCATACGTCGATTCGCCCCTCCAGCCCGACCGACGCGATGCGGTCCTGCGCGGTCTGGGCAACCGCCGGCAGCTCGAACACGGTCGCGCTCAGTTGCGGGCAGTGGCGCGCCACCGCGATGGACCAGGAGCCGGTGCCGCCGCCGATGTCGAGGAGTCGATGACTGCCGGACAGATCGACCGTGTCCGGCAGGGCGAGCGAGGGGCCGGCCGAAAACGCCTCGATACCGATCGAGGCGATGGGTTGCAGGGCGGCGTCGAGGTCGAAGATCTGACGTTTCGGCCCGCGGGCGAGTGCGCCGGCCAGGTCTTCCCACGCCGGGAAGCTGATCTTGTCCCAGAACCGCAGCAGCGGACGCAGGTCGGCGGGCGATCCGCCGGCGAGGAACGCGACCGCCGTCTCGGTATTGACATACTGTTCGCCTCGGCGTTCGAGCATACCCAGCGCGACCATGGCGTCGGCGCTGATCCGGGTGGCTCGGGCAGTAAGCCCGGTGCGGGCGGCCAGGCCATGCAGGTCGGTGGGGCCCTCGCCCAACGCCTCGAACAAACCGAGTTCGCTGGCGGCGAAGAGGTGTTTGGCGGCCATGAACCCGGACGCCAGCTGCATGATCGGCTCCGGGTTAGGCAGGTCGTGGTCGGTTTCGGCGGAGGTATGGGCTGTCATCGTCATGAAACCAGCGTCGTCGTTGTCGGTTCTGCGTCATATCCCTGAATCCTGGGGAATTCACCCAGATTTCTGGGGTAGGCAGCCCTAACCTGCTGCGATACACTTCGGACATGGCGCAGAGCATGCTGCCACGAGTCCGCGATCAAATCTCGCGTGCCGCCGCCGACCAGCTGGACTGGGTGGGGTACAGCGCGCGAATGAGCGAGGCCCTGCGCACGGTGATCCCACATGACCGCTGCTGCTGGCACACCGTCGACCCGGGCACCATCCTGTTCACCGGCAGCGTCAACCGGAACGTCGGGTGTTCCGGATCCTGGTTGGCGCACTACGAATACGAGGTCGAGGACGTCGACAAGTGGGCGTTTCTTGCGCACAGTGGCCGCCTGGCGGGTGCACTTGGTCTGGATACCCACGGAGATTTGTCCCGCAGTGCACGGCACCGTTCGCACGAGGCGTACGGAATCGGCGACGAGCTGCGGGTCTCCCTGGTGTCGGACGGGGTCTATTGGGGTGCAGCGGCATTCCTGCGCGATGCGGGCGCGCCGTGGTACACCGCCGAGCACGTCCGCGCAATCGCCGCGCTGGCGCCCGCGCTCGCGACCGGTCTGCGACGTTCGATGCTCCACGAGGTCGAGGCCGCCGTGACGACCGTGGACTACGGCCCCGGCGTGGTGGTCTTCGACGCCGCGGCCAACCCGGAATCGGTCTCACCCGCCGCGGAACGCTGGATCGACGAAATTGTCGAGGTCCCGGCGCCGTCGACGCCGTTCGAATCGAAGGTCGTGCAGGCCATCGCGGCCCGGGCGCGGGCGATCGAACCGGGCACCGATCCGCTGGAACTTGCCGCGCGCTCGCGGGTACGCACGCGATCCGGCGCCTGGCTGTTGCTGTACGGGACCAGACTTTCCGGCGTCGAAGACGGACGCACCGCCGTCATCATCCAACCCGCGACGCCGCATGAGATCGCGCCCGTCATTGCCATGGCCTACGGTCTGTCCCAACGCGAATGCCATCTCACTGCGCTGTGCATCCAAGGGCGATCGACAAGGGAGATGGCGCACGCAATGTCGTTATCCGTCTACACAATTCAAGATCACATGAAGTCGATCTTCGACAAGACCGGGGTGCGCAGCCGCGGGGAACTGGTGGGGCAGATATTCCTCGAGCACTACGCGCCACGCTGGGAGCTTGCGGCATCCCCGCCATCCGGATGGTGGGCGAAGGGCATCAACTGAATTCGCCGAACTCTCAGCTGTGCGTATCTGCTTCACGGCCAATGGCGCGCCAACCAAGACGGTTCACCGCCCGAACCATCTCTCCTTCCACGACGCCGGCGCTCACCGACAGTTTGCCGTCGACCAGGAAGGTGCCCCTCGCACATTCTGTCGCCGCCGCAGCGAACGGAGGCGGCCCCGACTCCCTCCGTTCGTCCTGCAAGCCCAATCCCAATTCACACGACCAACGGCGGCTCCGCGAGTCCGGCAGGCAGCGCCATGTAAAGCCGCGAAATCAATGCCACTTATCGCCGTGAGTCACAACCGATCCACCGGTCAAAGGGGGTGTCGAAAAGGGATCGATTCTCGACGGCTCGAGAGGACGTGGGTCGGATTCGAACTCAGCTCTCCACCACTTCGTGCGCAATTTGATCGTCCATTGCGGGACCGGGCGAACCGCCGTGTCCGCTGTTACCGAGATTCAATAGAGCTACTCCGATAATGATGAGCGCAATACCGGCTATCGCCAGGCCGGACAGTGTTTCTCGGAACAATACGACACCTAGGATCGCGACGACCGTTGTGCCTGCGGCAGCCCAAATGGCGTAGCCGACGCTGATCGGCAGACCGCGGTTGAGTGCCAAGCCGAGCAGCGTGAAGCTGCACACGTAGCCGATCACCACGAGGATCGAGGGCGGCAACTTGCTAAAACCTTCGGACATCTTCAGTGACAGTGTCGCGACGATCTCGCAGACGATGGCTCCGATGAGCAGGACGTACGCGATCACGCGTAAACCCCCTCATGGTGAAGACTGTCCTGAACGGTACGGCGGCAGACCCACGGCCCGACTGCCAGAGCGAGTACGCCCGACGCCGCCGACAGTTCTTTCACTCCGTCGTATTCGGTGTTCTCAGACATGTTTTCCTTGTTTCGGAAGTGGGCGCGAAGGATGACGAGCCAGCAAATCTGCTCGCACAGCAAATCCTGAACGGGGCGCTGCGGAGTCGGGGCATCGAGTACGACCCCCGGGAGGGCGGCAAGAGATGCGCCGCGCGATCTGCCGCACCCTCGGTTACCGGACAGTCCCACAATCGACCCTGCCGAAGGTGTCCGGGTCGACCGGCCGCTCGGCGCGGGGAAGGTTTTCCACCACGAGCAGATACGACTCGGTCACCAGATCGCCCACCAGGCCCTTGTCGATCGACCCACCCGGTGACAATGTGACCCAGTGCCGCTTGTTCATGTGGTAGCCGGCCGTGATGTCCTCGTGGGCGCTGCGCAGCGCCTCGCCGTCGGCCGGAGCGGCCTTGAGGATCACGATCGGCTCGCCGGTGACCTCGGTCAACAGCATGAACACCTTGCTGCGGACCTTGTACACCTCCCATTCCGGTCCGAACGGGTGCTCGAGATTCGCGCCCGGGAGTTCGGCTGCCCGCGATTTTGCGTGTGCCTGCAGCGTGGTGCCCTTCATACCGTTCCCATCGATCGTTGGCCGCTGTCAGTGCTGCCCGATGAATTCGAGTAGCTGGGAGTTGAATGCTTGGTACTCGTTCAGATGTGGTTCGTGTCCACTGTGTTCGAAGACGCTGAGGTACCCGTTCCGGACGGTGTCGGCGAACCAGCGCATACCGTCGAGCTCGTAGTATGGCGAGTGACGGCCGGTGACGACCCACGTGGGGATGGGAATGCGGGGCAGAACGTCACGCCAGTCTGCGACGAAGTGGTCGAGCAGCAGAGGACGAACCCTTGCGACCGGGAACTCCTTCCACCAATCGTCACCCGACGGTCGGAGTGGCTTGACATGGTCGGGGGCAGGGGGTTCACGGTCCGCATTCGACCAATCGAATCGGAAGTCGGCAGCGTCGTATAGGTTTTCGCCGGTGATGTCGCGAACACCCCACTGCCAGTCCCCTTCGTTGACGATCTTCGGGGACTGATCGATCGCAACGAAGGTCGTGATCCGGTCCCACACGCACCCGGCGATCGAGAAGTACGCCAAGCTGACCGACACACCCATGGAGTGACCGACAAGGACCACGTCGTGGACGTCGAGGGCGGCGATCAATTCGCCGAGGTCCAGGCCGAGACGGCTCATCCTCTGCCCGTGGGCGGGAGCATCCGACCGGCCATGCATCCGGTGATCGAATCGGATGACGCGGTACCCGGCCTCCACCAAGGCGTCGCGCTGGAAAACCCAGCTCGAACCCTGATCTGCGAAGCCGGAAGCAAACACGACGGGACGTCCTTCGCCCTCGTCGTCGTACCGGATGGTCACGCCATCCGAGGTCATTAGAGACAAGTTCGTGCCGCTCATTGATCTCTTTTCCGTTCCGGCTCACAGCGCGTCCTCGAGCCGGTGTGACTGGCAATGGAGGCGCCCTCGAGGCACGTGCCTTGATTGCGGGCGCCTCCTTGGCATGGTTCGCTTTCCTTGTTGGGAGCGTCAGTACGTGTCGGCAGTGGACGGGTGGTCGCGCCAGATCCAGCGGATCGTCCGGGGGAATACAGATCCGCCGTGGCGCAGCGTGTGTCCGCCTTCGCCGAAGATGAACCGGTGGTCGTAGTAGCGGTACTCCAGTGCCGCAGCCATATCCTGGTTCGCGATCGCGAGGTCGCCGAAGACCACCCTCGCATCGCGCCGCCCGCTCTGGAGCCACATGCGGATCGGTTTGCGCGCGTTGCGCCGCACGTGCGGTGCATGGTTGTGGCCCCCTCGGATGTCGACGAAGGACCCGCAGTGTGTGATCACATTGCCGAAGTAGTCCGGTCGGTGCCATGCGGCGGTGAAGGACGCGTTGCCGCCGGAGCTGAACCCGACGATGACGTGGTCACGCGGGTCCGTCGACAGGTTCAGGTGACCTACCGCGTCCGGGAGCAACTCCTCGATGAGGAACCGGGCCCAGGCGTCGTCGATCGAGTCGAACTCGACGCTGCGATTGTCCGAGCCACCGAAGATCGGGTACCCCGGTCCCTGCTGGCCCGCCTCCACGAAGACTGCGACCGTCAGCGGGATCTCGCCGTTGGCGATGAGATTGTCCAAGGCCACGTCGGCACGAAAGTCTCCGGCAAGATATTCCAATCCATCGAGGAACACGATCAACGACGCCGGCACCGAGCCGTCGTACTGTGCCGGCACGTACACCCGATAGTCACGTTCGACATCCGGGTACGCGATTCGGCTCGTGTGCTGATGGACCGTGATCGAACCCGCTGCCACGCCCTCACGGGGGCGTGAGTTCGAGCCGAGCGAGTACTCCGGCCAGGTATCGTCCGCGTCCGCGTACGCTGCCCGGTCTGCGGTCGTGATGTGCTTGTCGGCGAACCACTCCTCCCATTCCTCGGCGGACATGCCGGCGTTTCCTGCGTTGCTACGTTCGTCGGTCATGAAAGCCTTCCTTGTGCTCGGCCTGATGTTGTAGTCGTTTCGCCTTCGGCGCGACCGGGCGCCGCACGCTGGCGGGCGGCGGCGAACTGCCGCCGGGACCGGTCACCACCGGCATTCGGTTAATCCCCACGGGAAACCGCTGCGGTCACTGGCGTCCGATTCGTTTGTAGACCTCGGGGCGCCACCGCTGCAGGGCGCAGGCCAGCACGAAACCAAAAGCAAAGACGCCGTAAACGAAAACGAGTAGGAGATTGGAGACGGTCTGCGATCCACCGGTCAGGATCGGGAATCTGAAGATTGACAGCATCACCACAGAGCCGAAGCCCGCCGCGGCGGCCAGGGGAAGGACGATCGATTTCATCACGTGGTCCTTGTGATTGCCTGTTCGCTTCAGGTAGATCGGGATTGCGATAGCAGTGACGAACTGCACCGTGATACCTGTCAGTGCAGCTACGCCCAGCACGGCGGCATAGAACGCCATCGCATCGATGTTCAGGACGACTACCACCATGTTCACGGCGAGGGCTGCCGCACTCATCACCATCGATGCAATGTGAGGTGATCCGTGGCGTGCGTGCACACCGCTGAGGGCCCGTGGGAAGACTCCGTCTGCACTCATGTTGAACAGGTAGCGTGCGCCGACATTGTGGGCGCAGACGAGCACGGCGAGGACGCTGGTGTTGACCAGCACAGTTGCGGCATCGAGGAGGAATCGGCTGCCGAAGGTGACCATCGTCGAATCCATGGCCCCAGTCGGGTCGGCCGTGACCAGCGATACCGCGTCATCAGTTCCGAGTGCGTTGATGAAAAGCCATGTCGTCGTGGCATAGATGACTACCGCGCAGGCGATGAGGCCATACGTTGCCCGGGGAATCGTCTTCGCCGGGTTGCGCACCTCGTCGCGGAACAACACGGTGACCTCGTAGCCGCCGAACATGCCAGCAGCCAGGAGCAGTCCGATCGCGAACGATCCATCGAACCAGTTACTCGGGCTGAATGGTGCAGCACTCAGTCCTTCGGCACCCCCACGCGCCAAGATCGCCACGTCGTAGATGAAGACGACGATCAGTTCGCCGAACAGGACCACGGCGGTGACCTTTGCCGAGAAGTCGACCCGGAGATAGCCCAGAACTGCAACGATCAACCAGAACACCAGCGCCCAGACGTACCAGGGCAAATCCGGTCCGTGCAGGGTATTCGAGACGAGCGAGCCGAGCACGATGCCGCCGAAGGGAAGATACCCAACGCAGCAACAGAAGTATGCGAGAAGCATGGCCAGACCGGAACCGAGACCGATTTTCTTGCCGAGGCCCGCCGTGATGTACGCGTAGAACGCGCCCGGACGTGCCAGAACCTCCGACATCCGGAGGAACCCCGTGGCGAAGGCCGCCACGATGAGGCCGCCGATGATGAAGAGCACCGGTGTGCCGAGGCCGTTGCCAATGGCGATCATTATGGGGATCACACCGATCACCACGACGAGCGGGGCGTTGAACGCCATCACGCTGAAGAAGAGCCCGAGAGTCCCGAGGTTGCCCTTCAGCTTGGGGTCTTTGTCATCGAGCGGATCGCTGAGAGTACGCACACTCGTACCGTTGTCAGTCAAGACACTGCCCTCCTGGTGACTGCGATGGACGCAGATTTGGTCTCAGGCGTGCGAGTGCCAAGTGGCTTCGCGCCGCGTAGATGTGCAAGGTGTCGAGTTGTGGACACCGGTGGTTGTTCTTCGCTGTGACCGCGGCGGAAAGAGCGGAGCCCGACTCGCTGCGAATCGATCACTACGCACCCGCGTCCCCGTGCGGAGTTTCCCTGGCAGGTACGGACGCCTTGCCGACCGATTGCGACCATCGAGGGTGCCGAGAAGTTCGAGCATCGGCTGCCCATCGTCGAGCGGTCACCGCCAGAACGAACACGGCCTCAGGCGGTTTCGGTGATCGGG
>NZ_LTCZ01000238.1:0-296 GCF_001583455.1 Rhodococcus sp. LB1
GGCATCGTCGTCGTGCTCGCCGACGGCCGGACGGTCGAGGGCAGCCACGCCCTGATGACCGTCGGTTCGGTTCCCAACACCCAGGGGCTCGGACTGGAGAAGGTCGGCATCGAGCTCGACAAGGGCGGATACCTGCGCGTGGACCGTGTGTCGCGGACGCCGGTGTCCGGGATCTACGCCGCGGGCGACTGCACCGGCCTGCTGCCGCTGGCGTCCGTCGCCGCCATGCAGGGCCGCATCGCGATGTACCACGCGCTCGGTGAGGGCGTCAGCCCCATCAAGCTGAAGACCGTGGC
>NZ_LTCZ01000238.1:354-15524 GCF_001583455.1 Rhodococcus sp. LB1
CTGCCGTCCGGCCACCGGTGTGGTCATCGGCGGCGTCGTGGTGGCCCCCAACGGCTCGGAGCTGATCCTGCCCATCGCGATCGCCGTGCAGAACAACCTCACCGTCAACGACCTCGCTGCGACGTTCTCGGTGTATCCGTCGCTGACAGGTTCGATCACCGAGGCGGCACGCCAGCTGATGCGGCACGACGACCTGGACTGATCCCGAAGTGTGGGACACGCATTTCACATAGTGGCTCCTCCAGTGAGATAGTCGAGGCACGGTTCGAAATCATCGACCCGTGCCTCGGCGCTCTCCCGCCCCGCAGACCCAGGACGGACAGGGTGTTCCTCACCTGATCCCTGCTTTGACGTGCCTCCTGGGAGTCGACATGCCGCAATCACTTGCCCGCCGCATGGATGGTCTGCGCAGCTCCGCCATCCGTGACCTTCTCACCCTCACCGCCCGGCCCGACGTGGTCAGCCTCGCAGGCGGGCTGCCCGACCCCGAATTCATTCCGCGCGAACGGATCCGGAAGGAAGCGGAACTCGCGCTCGCGGACCCGGCATCCGTCCAGTACGGCGAGACCACCGGGCTGCGCCGGCTCCGCGACGTGCTCGCCGCCCGGGAGGGCGCGAAGGTCGGCCGGCCGCTCGGCGCCGCCGACGTCGTCGTCACCCACGGCTCGCAGCAGGCGCTGAGCCTTCTCGCGCAGGTGCTGCTCGATCCCGGCGACGTCGTGATCGTCGAGGATCCCGCCTACACCGGAGCGCTACAGGTGTTCCGGGCCGCGGAGGCCGACGTCCGGTCCGTCGCACTCGACGCCGACGGGATGGACACCGACGCACTGCAGGGCATGCTCGAGGACGGATTGCGGCCCACCGTGGTCCACACGGTGAGCAACTTCCACAACCCTCGCGGCGTCGTCCTGGCGCCCGGCCGCCGGGAACACCTGGCCGCACTGGCGGACCGCTACGGCTTCTGGGTGATCGAGGACGACCCGTACGGTGAACTCTACTTCGACGGGCCACCGCCCGCGCCCGTCGCGGCGCTGTCGGACCGGGTGATCCGGCTGTCCAGCGCGTCGAAGATCCTGGCGCCTGCGCTCCGGGTCGGGTGGCTGCACGGCGACCGGCGGGTGTGTGAGGCCGTCGAGCTGCTCAAGCAGGGCGCGGACCTCTGCGGTTCGTCGCTGACGCACCAGATCGCCGCCGGACTGCTGTCGGACGAGCCGTGGCTGGACCTGCACCTGGAGATGCTGCGTGCCGGCTACGGGTCCCGGGCCCGAGCGCTCGCGGACGGCGTCACCTCGACGTTCGGCGACCGCGCCAGCGTGTCCTCGGCGGCGGGCGGGATGTTCTGCTGGACCGAGTTCACGGACGCAGACCTCGACACGGCGGCACTGTTGCAGACCGCCGTGGACCGCGGTGTCGCCTTCGTCCCCGGATCGGCTTTCGGCGTCGCCGCGGAGCACCGGAGCGCTGTGCGGCTGTGCTTTGCGACGTGTTCGGAGGACGTGCTGACGGGTGCGGTGGCGAGACTCGGCGCCGCGTACGCCGATCACGCCCAGTCGTAGGTCCGTTCGACCGCCTTGTTCCACTCGGCGTAGAGCCGGGTGGACTCGGCCTCGTCCATCGCGGGTTCCCACGTCTTGTCGACTGCCCAGTTCGCGCGGATGTCGTCCTCGCTCTCCCAGAAGCCGACGGCCAGCCCCGCGGCGTACGCGGCGCCCAGCGCCGTCGTCTCGTTGACGACGGGACGGATGACGGGCACGGCGAGAATGTCCGACTGGAACTGCATGAGGGTCTCGTTGACGACCATGCCGCCGTCCACCTTGAGGGAGGCGAGTTCGACGCCCGAATCGGCGCGCATCGCCTCGATCACCTCGCGGGTCTGATATGCGGTGGCTTCCAGGGCGGCCCTGGCGAGATGGCCCTTGTTCACGAACCGGGTGAGCCCGACGATGGCCCCGCGGGCGTCGGGCCGCCAGCGCGGTGCGAACAAACCGGAGAACGCGGGCACGAAGTAGGCGCCGCCGTTGTCGTCGACCGACTTGGCCAGATCCTCGATGTCCTTGGCGGACTCGATGATTCCCAGGTTGTCGCGCAGCCACTGCACCAGTGAGCCGGTGACGGCCACCGACCCCTCGAGGGCGTAGACCGCCGGCGCGTCACCGATCTTGTAACAGACCGTGGTGAGGAGTCCGTGCTTGCTGTGCACGGGTGTGGTCCCCGTGTTGAGCAGCAGGAAGTTCCCCGTCCCGTACGTGTTCTTCGCTTCGCCCTCCGACAGGCAGGCCTGCCCGAACGTGGCGGCCTGCTGGTCGCCGAGGATTCCGGCCACCGGCACGCCGGGCAGCGTCCCGTGCGGGCGTCCGACGCCGTAGACCTCCGACGAGCTGCGGATCTCGGGCAGCATCGACATCGGGATACCGAAATCGGCACAGATCTCCGGATCCCAGTCGAGGGTCTCGAGATTCATCAACAGGGTGCGGGAGGCGTTGGTGACATCCGTCACGTGGGTGCCCTCCGTGATGTGCCACAGAATCCAGCTGTCGATCGTGCCGAAGCAGAGCTCGCCCGCGTCCGCCTTCGCCCGTGCACCGTCGACGTTGTCCAGAATCCACCGGACCTTCGGCCCCGAGAAATACGTGGACAGCGGCAGCCCGGTGCGCTTCTGGTACCGGCCCGGGCCCTCGTCGCCGCCGAGTTGCGTGCACAGTTCGTCGGTGCGCGTGTCCTGCCAGACGATGGCGTTGTACACGGGTTCTCCGGTGTTCCGGTCCCACACGACCGCCGTCTCCCGCTGATTGGTGATGCCGATCGCGGCGATGTCGCGTTTGGTGAGATCGGCCTTCGCGAGCGCGGACGCCACCACTTCGCGGGTGTTGATCCACAGCTGCGTCGGATCGTGCTCCACCCAGCCTGCGCGCGGAAAGAACTGCTCGTGTTCCTTCTGGGCGACGCTGACCACGGCGCCGTCGTGATCGAAGATCATGCAGCGGCTGGAGGTGGTGCCCTGGTCTATCGCGGCGATGTACTGAATCACACGCATGAAGCTACTAGCCTGGCAGAGAATCCGTCGTCATCTCACAGGAGCCCGAGTTGAGTAGTCAGCCAGGTGTGCAGTTCCTCGGTCCCCGGCAGCGTGATGCCGCATGGGACAAGCTGCAGACCGAACAGTTCGACGTCGTCGTGATCGGCGGGGGTGTCGTCGGAGCCGGTGCGGCACTCGACGCGGCCACCCGCGGGCTGAAGGTGGCGTTGGTCGAGGCACGCGATTACGCGTCCGGGACGTCGAGTCGCTCGTCGAAGATGTTCCACGGCGGTCTGCGCTATCTCGAGCAGCTCGAGTTCGGACTGGTCCGGGAGGCGCTCCGGGAGCGTGAGCTGTCGCTGACCACCCTCGCCCCGCACCTGGTGAAGCCGCTCAAGTTCCTGTTCCCGATCACCCACCGCGTGTGGGAGCGCCCCTATATGGCGGCGGGGATCTTCCTCTACGACCGGATGGGCGGCGCCAAATCGGTTCCGGCCCAAAAACATCTGACGCGAGCGGGTGCGCTGCGGATGGCACCGGGGCTCAAGCGCAACTCGCTGACCGGCGGCATCCAGTACTACGACACCGTCGTCGACGACGCCCGTCACACCATGACCGTCGCCCGCACCGCCGCTCACTACGGGGCGGTCGTGCGCACGTCCACGCAGGTGGTCGGATTCCTCCGGGAGGCGGACCGGGTCTCCGGAGTGCGCGTCCGGGACTGCGAGGACGGCCGCACCGCGGACGTGAAGGCGCACGTCGTCATCAACGCCACGGGGGTGTGGACCGACGAGATCCAGGCGCTGTCGCGGCAACGCGGCCGGTTCCGCGTCCGCGCGTCCAAGGGCGTCCACATCGTGGTGCCGCGGGATCGGATCGTGAGCGACGCCGCGATCATCCTCCGCACCGAGAAGTCGGTGCTGTTCGTGATCCCGTGGGGCAGCCACTGGATCATCGGGACCACCGACACGGATTGGAATCTCGACCTCGCGCACCCGGCGGCCACCAAGGCCGACATCGATTACATCCTCGGTCATGTCAACAAGGTGCTGGTGACGTCGCTGACCCACGACGACATCGACGGCGTCTACGCGGGCCTGCGCCCGCTGCTCGCGGGGGAGAGCGACGAGACGTCGAAACTGTCGCGGGAACACGCCGTCGCGCGTGTCGCACCGGGTCTCGTCGCCATCGCCGGCGGCAAGTACACCACCTACCGGGTGATGGCCGAGGACGCCGTGGATCTCGCCGCCGACGACATTCCCGCGCGAATGGCGCCGTCCATCACGGAGAAGGTACCGCTCGTCGGCGCGGACGGCTATTTCGCGCTGGTCAATCAGACCGTTCACCTCGGCCAGATGTACGGACTTCACCCGTACCGCGTGAAGCATCTGCTGGACCGGTACGGTTCGCTGATCGACGAGGTGCTCGACCAGGCGAGCGGGAAACCGGAGCTTCTCCAGCCCATCACGGACGCACCGGCCTACCTGCAGGTCGAGGTCGTGTATGCGGCGGCGGCCGAGGGTGCCCTGCATCTCGACGACATCCTCGCCCGGCGCACGCGCATCGCCATCGAGTACTCGCATCGGGGTGTGAACTGCGCCGAGCAGGTGGCGCAACTGGTGGCCCCCGTCCTCGGCTGGGACGCCGACGCCGTCGACCGTGAGGTGAAGACGTATCAGGCGCGGGTGGAGGCGGAGGTGCAGTCGCAGGCCCAGCCGGACGACCTGTCGGCCGACGCGTTGCGGGCGGCGGCGCCCGAGTCGCGGGTCGAACTGCTCGAACCACCGGTCAGTGTGTCAGAAATACCTTGATGACCACGATGATCGTCGCGATCACGGCGAGGCCGAACGCGGCGAGGTGCGTGCCGTTCGTGACTCTTTCGCGGCGGAGACGGCTGATCACGTAACTGATCGATCCGATACGGGCGATCATCACGATCTCGGCGGTCAGTTGCGCGGTTCTCGGCTCCAGCCAGCCCAGCAGGGCTGTGCCGAGGATCACGGCAGGCACCACCGCGGACGTCAGGACGGGGAGACTGTCCCGCAGTTCCCGTAGGCGTTCGGTGCTGGACAGTGATCTGCCGAGCCGGAGCGTCTGGCCTACCGACTCGGCGAACACGTGGGCGAGAAACGTGGACAGCGCGGCACCGACGACGATGGCGATGCCCAGGGTCTCCTGGGATTTGGTGACCGGGATGAGCGCGGCGAGCACCAGGATGTTGCCGTAGATGTAAGCGCTGATGCGGCTCGCCGCATGGTCGGGCGACAGCGGCTCGTCGCTGATCAGCGGCGGGCGATTCAAGAGCCTCGGAAGGTCCCAGTCCATCCTTCGAGCATTCCACGATCTCGTCGGTCAGCGGGTGTGGACGAGCCATTTCGGGGCGTGGGCGGCGACGACTCCCGACAAAGCCATGACGACGAGGGCTGCGACAGCGATGTATTCCATGTGACCGAGCATCGTCCCGCAACCCGTGAGCGGTGTGGACGTTGTCTGTGAGCTCCCTGGGAACTCAGACCTTCGGGCTGTAGTGCTGCGGGTCGTCGCGCCGGCCGAGCGGTGGAAGATTGCGTCGGGGTGTGTGGACGAGCGGAGCGTGCGCAGGGGCGCGTCCGGTCTCGCGGTCCCAGCCTGCGCGGGCGCGCGGGTGGTAGCGGTAACGCCAGGGCACGAGCCGGAAGACGGCGCCCACGGCGCGGCCGGCGAGGGTGTGCAGGCGCTCGTCGCGTGTGGTCCAGCGGTAGCCGAGGAGGTCACGGACCGGTTGGTCGTACATGCCGACCGTCAGCCACACGAAGCCCTTCGCCACCGGGATGCGGAGGATCGACCAGATCGGGTCGGGTAGCCACGACAGGAACGGGGGAACGCCGAGACCGGACAGGTCGAGGACGTCGCGGGTGGCCTTGTTGTCCTCGAGGACGTTGCGGCACATCTGATCCCAATACTTCTGGAACGCCTCCCAGGTTTCCGGGACGGGGCGCATGCTCATTCCGTACAGGCGGTACCACTGGATGTGCTCGGTGAACAGCCGGCGCTTCTGGTCCTCGGTGAGGCCACCCATGAAGTGGTCGCCCGTGAGGATGGTGCCCATGAAGAACGTGGCGTGCGCCCAGTAGAACGTGTCCGGGTCGAGGGCGTGGTACCTGCGGCCGTGTTTGTCGATTCCCTTGATGTTGTCGTGATACCCCCGCACCTGCTCGGCGGTCTGCTGAGCACGGTCGCCGTCGAAGACGACGCCGCCGATCGGGTACAGCGACCGGTAGAGCCGCTCCCACCGCTCGTCGAAGAAGCGGGAATGTTCCTCGACGCCCGCGCCGAGTCCGGGATGCATGTTCTGCATCGACCCGGCCCAGACGCCCTGCAGCATTCCGCGCCAGTCGCCGAAATACTTCCAGGTCAACGAGTCGGGTCCGAGGGGGACGGGAACGGAGGCCGGGACGGGCGTACCGTCCGCGTTCAAGTGACTACGCACGTTGTCAGACTAAGATCTGACAACACACGTAGTCAAGGATTGGGGCGAGAAGAGTGACGCTGGAGGACCGGCGGGAAGCACGGCGGAATTCGCTACTCCGCGCGGGCATCGCGCTGCTCGGAGCCCCGGACGGGCCCGCGGTGAACGTGCGCGCGGTCTGCCGCGCCGCCTCGCTGACCGAACGGTACTTCTACGAGTCGTTCCAGGACCGGGACGAATTCGTGCGCTCGGTCTACACCGCAGTGGGCGACGAGGCGCAGGCCGCTCTCGTGGAGGCGGTCGCGTCCACCGAGACCGCGCGGCAGCGCGCCGAGGCCGCCGTGGACGCGTTCGTGAAACTCATGGTCGACGATCCCGCCATGGGCCGCGTGCTGCTGCTCGCACCGCTGTCGGAACCTGCGCTGAGCAGGCGCGGCATCGACCTGATGCCCGGCTTCGTCGCGCTCGTGCACGACCAGCTGTCCGCCGTCGCCGACGAGGTGGAGAAACAACTCGTCGCGGTCGGTGTGGTGGGCGCGCTCACGACGCTGTTCATCGGATATCTCGACGGAACTGTTGCCGCGTCGCGCGAGCAATTCGTCGCTCATTGCGTCACTCTGGTGGTGGAGGCAAACAAGGCCGGCCACGAGTGAGGTGCGCATGCCCTTCCAGGTATCCGTGGACGATCCGACTCGCCCGCAACCCGAGCTTCGGGTGCTCGACCGCAAGTTCTTCCAACTCGTCGGCGAGTTCGTCTACGTCCACGGCGACACGGTGGTGACGGTGCCCGGTTGCGCCCCGATGCCGTGCCTTCTCCGCACGGATCTGGCATCGATCCCCGCGCCGCTGCAAGGCCTGCTCACCCCGTACGGCCGGCAGTTGCTTCCCGCGATCATGCACGACGACCTCTGCAAACGTGCGAGCGCGCAGGGACCGGAGGGAAACACGCTGCGACGGCACGCGGACGAACTGTTCCGGCTCGCCCTGCTCGACGAGGGCGTCGGACCGTTCCGCAGCCGCATCTTCTGGGTCGGCGTCGAGGTCGGCCGGTTCTGGACGTTCACCGACGTCGCCCGGTTCCTGCTCATCGCGCATCAGGTGCTCGGGATGCTGTGCTGGGTGGTGGGCGTGCCGTGGGCGCTGGCGACCTCGCACTTCGGCCTGGCCGCGCTCTTTCTCGTGCTTCCGGTGGTGCTGTCGCTGTTGTGGCGCAGAGACTTTCCCGTCGCCCTGCTCGGGTGCCTTCTCCTGCCCGTCATCGCGCCGACGTATCTGCTGACGATCGCCACGGCCGCGGTGCTGTGGGTGCCGGACGGTGCCGCGTGGTTGCTCGGCCGCAGGCGGACTCGCCGACCGCCGCCGCTCGGGCCGCCGACCACCGTCCTCCGCTAATCCACCATCGGCGGCTGGCAGTACGTGCAGAAGAAGATCTGCTGCTGACCGAGGTCGTGGCCTTCGATCACCGTCCCGCAACGGCGGCAACGCTTTCCGGCACGCCCGTACACCCATGGCCGATGGCGGACGGAGTTGTTCTTGTCGATGTGAATCATGCGATGCGCGAGCATGACCAGCGCGGGCAGGTCGGCCACGCCGCTCGACGGAGTGTAGGGGTGGACGCCGCGGAGGAAGCAGATCTCGTTGCGGTACACGTTGCCGAGACCGGCCAGGTTGCGCTGGTCGACCAGGGCGAGACCGATGGGCTGGTCGCCGGCCGCCCGCAGGTTGCGGATCGCCGTGTCGGCGTCCCAGTCCGGCCCCAGCAGGTCGGGGCCGAGGTGGCCGACCGCGGACTCCTCGTCGTCACGCCCCAGAATCTCGGTGATGCCGAGCGAGAATCCGACCGCCACCCTGTCGTCGGTGGCGAGCACGATCCGGGCCTGGTGCGTGGGACGGCGCCACTTCGTGTCCGGCGCGTAGATGTGCCACGCACCTTCCATCTTCAGATGCGTGTGGATCGAGTAGTCGCCGACCCGGATGAGGAGGTGCTTCCCGCGGCTGACCACCTCGTCGACGAGCCGGCCGGACAGGTCGACGGTGGCGTACCGGGGGACCCGCACATCGCAGCGGGTCAGCACCTTGCCCGCGAGGGCGTCGCGAAGCGAGTTGGCGGTGCGCCAGACAGTATCGCCTTCGGGCATCTCAGGCTCGCAACCGGAATCCGCGGGGGGTGGGCGAGAAACCGGCCTCGGTCAGGATCGGCGCGAAGTCGCTGCCGTGGATGGTGTCGCCGTCGACCTTCTCGACCACGATCTTGTCGATCCCGCCGCGCTTGACCACACCGGCGAGCGTGACCGCCGCGGTGCGGAGCACGCCGGGGTCGTCGGTGAAGGTGAGGATCGTGCGCCCGCCGCGTTCGACGAACAGGATCAGGTCACCCTCCACGAGCACCACCAGGCCGCCGGCCTTGCGTCCCGGCCGGTGCGCGGGCGCGTCGTCGCCGCGCTTCGGCCAGGGGAGGGCCGCACCGTACGGGTTGGCGGGATCGCTGGCGGCGAGAGTCACAGCGGGCAGGGTGGTGTGCCTGCCCTCGAGCGAGTCGGCGTAGCTCCGGAGTCGATCCACCACGGGCGGGGTGGAGAACTGTGCACCGCCGAGCGACTCGACGAAATGGCCTCGCCGGCAGCGGCCGTTGTCCTCGAACGTGCCCAGCACCTTGTACATCAGCGCGAATCCGCCGGGAACGTTCTCGGTCATCACGGACCCGCGCGTCACCACCCCGTACCGCTCCAGAAGCAGTTCGGCCGTGGCGCTGGCACGCAGCGTGGCATCGGATTCGGCGGCGGGGAGGATCGACCACCTTCCCCCGACCGTGGGCGGTGCGGTGCGCACCGGGACCGTCAGGCTGCGGTACGCGCGGGCACGTGGGGGTCGTCGCGGCGACCGGTGGCTCGTGGTGGTCCTGGACGTGTCCGACAGCAGGGCGCGGACCGGGGCGAGTGTGTCGTTGCCGATGTGGCCCAGCCACACCAGATCCCACAATGCGGTGGCCAGCGCGGTGTCGTCGGACATCTCGAGGGTGTCCGCGAGTTGCCGGAAGAAGTACGCGCCGCCGCCGGACAGCGTGTCGAGCACCTGGCGCTGGACATCGGACAGGTCCGATTCCGCGGGCGTGGTCAGCGTGAGCGGTGCGGTGTCGGCGGGGTGGAGGCACACCCACCCGTCCTTGCCGGAGATGCTGCCCGCGCCCGACCACAGCACCTCGCCGGTGGAGGTGAGTTCGTCGAGCATGGCGGGGGAGTAGTCGGCCACCCGGGACGGCAGGATCAGCGACTCGAGTGCCGAGGCGGGCACCGGGACGCCGGCAAGCTGTTCCACCACGGTCGCGACGCCGTCGATGCCGCGCAGTGTGCCCCCCACGTGCTGCCAGCCCGGGAGGAAGCGGCCGAGCGTCGCGGTGCTGACCGGTTCGACCTCCTGCCGCGCCGCGGCCAGCGAGCGCCTGCGGAGTCGGCGGAGAACCTCGGCGTCGCACCATTCGCTCCCGGTCGCGCCGGGGCGGAACTCGCCCTCGACCACCCGCTTTCCCTGCGCAAGTCGCTGCAGCACGTCACGGGCCACCGCGGAACCGAGCCCGAAACGGGTGGCGGCGTCGGTGATCGTGAACGGGCCGTGGGTGCGGGCGTACCGGCTGATCAGGTCGGCCAGCGGATCGTCGACGGGTTCGATGAACGCGGCGGGAACACCGATGGGTAGCGGCACCCCGAGCCCGTCGCGCAGGCGGGCCGCATCCTCGATGGCCGTCCACCATTCGTGACCCGCGAAGGAGACGGCGAGCGCCCGCTTCGCCCGGACGAGTTCGTCGAGCCAGGGAGTGGGATCGCTGGTCGACCGTGCGGCGACCTCGTCGGAGGTGAGCGGACCCAGGAGGCGCAGCAGGTCGGCGACGCCTTCGAGATCCTTCGCCTTGCGGTCGGGAAGCAGGCGCTGGAGTTCGAGTTCGGCGTGGGCGATGACGTCGGCGTCGAGCAGTTCGCGCAGTTCCACCCTGCCGAGCAGTTCCGCCAGCAGCGTCGAGTCCAGGGACAGCGCCGCCGCCCGGCGTTCGGCGAGCGGGCTGTCGCCCTCGTACATGAACTCGCCGACGTAGTTGAACAGCAGGGCGCCGGCGAACGGCGACGGCGACTGCGTTTCCACCTCGACGATGCGGATCTGGCGACGCGCGAGCCTGCGGAGCAGGTCCTTCAGGGCCGGTAGGTCGTACACGTCCTGCAGGCACTCGCGGACGGTCTCGAGCAGGATCGGGAACGTCGGATACCGGCGGGCCACGTCGAGCAGCTGGGCGGACCGCTGCCGCTGCTGCCAGAGCGGTGCGCGTTTCCCGGGCGTGCGGCGCGGAAGCAGCAGCGCCCGGGCCGCGCACTCACGGAACCGGGACGCGAACAGCGCCGAACCGCCGACCTGTTCGGTGACGATGTCCTCGATCTCGTCGGTGTCGAAGACGAAGAGGTCGGCGCCGGGCGGGGTGTCCTCGGTGTCGGGGAGGCGCACGATGATGCCGTCGTCGGATGCCGTCGCGTTCGAGTCGAGGCCGTACCGCTCGCTCAGCCGCGCACTCACGGCCAGCGCCCACGGTGCGTGAACACGCTGGCCGTACGGCGAATGCAGGATCAGTCGCCAGTCGCCGAGCTCGTCACGGAATCGTTCGACCACCAGGGTGCGGTCGGTGGGGACCTGCCCGGTGGCGGTCTTCTGCTCGGCGACGAGCTGAACGAGATTGTTCGTGGCGTTCTCGTCGAGCCCGCCGGTGCGGCAGCGTTCCTGCACCTCGGTCTCGTGCCCGAGCGAGATCTCCCGCAGGAACTGCCCCAGCGCCTCGCCCAGTTCCGCCGGCCGGCCCAGACCGTCACCGTGCCAGAACGGCAGCCGCCCCGGCTGCCCGTAGGCGGGGCTGACCAGCACCCGGTCGAACGTGATCTCCTCGATCCGCCAGCTGGTGGCCCCGAGCGCGAAGACGTCGCCGACCCGCGATTCGTACACCATCTCCTCGTCGAGTTCGCCGACGCGGGACGCCTTCTCGCCGACCATGTAGACCGTGAACAGACCGCGGTCGGGGATGGCTCCTCCCGAGGTGACCGCCAGCCGCTGCGCGCCGGGGCGTCCCGTGAGCGTGTTGGCCTCGCGGTCCCAGACGAGGCGGGGCCTGAGCTCGGCGAACTCGTCGGACGGGTAGAGGCCCGCGAGCAGATCGAGGGTGGACTCGAACGCCGAGCGCGGCAGCGTCGCGAAGGAACCGCTGCGCCGGACCGTCTCGAACCAGTCGTCCACGTCGAGCGGCTCGAGCGCGGTGGCCGCCACCGTGTGCTGGGCGAGGATGTCGAGCGGATTGGCGGGGACGGCGAGCGCCTCGATCTTCCCGGTGACCATGCGCTCGACGGTGACCGCGCAGTGCACGAGATCGGTGCGGTGCTTCGGGAACACGACACCCCGGGAGATCTCCCCGACCTGGTGTCCGGCGCGGCCGACCCGCTGCAGGCCGTTCGCCACCGACGGTGGTGCCTCGACCTGGATCACCAGATCGACCGCGCCCATGTCGATTCCGAGTTCGAGGCTGCTCGTCGCGACCACGCACCGCAGTCGCCCCGACTTCAGGTCGTCCTCGATCAGGGCCCGCTGGTCCTTGCTGACCGACCCGTGGTGGGCGCGAGCGAGCAGGGGGTCCGCGCCGAAATTGACCTCGGACGGCGTGCCGATCTGCGATGCCGGTTTCGGGTTCTTGTCGACGGCGGTCCCGGCGCGTTCGGCGTAGATCTCGTTGAGCCGAGCCGTCAGGCGCTCGGCGAGGCGCCGCGAGTTGGCGAACACGATGGACGACCGGTGCGCCAGGACGAGGTCGACGATCTGTTCCTCGACGTGCGGCCAGATCGACCCCGCCTGCGGGGTCGCCGACGCCGAACCCTCGGCGGGTTCGGCGAGGCCGAGTTCGGTCATGTCCTCGACCGGCACCTGCACGGTGAGGTCGAACGTCTTCGGCGACGGCGGTGCGACGATCCGGATGGGCGCCGAACCGGACAGGAACCGGCCCACCTCCTCGTGCGGGCGCACCGTCGCCGACAGCCCGATGCGCTGCGCCGGGGTCGCGAGAAGCTGGTCGAGACGCTCGAGCGACAGGGCCAGGTGGGCGCCGCGCTTGGTGCCGGCCACCGCGTGCACCTCGTCGACGATGACGGTGTCGACCTGGGTCAGCGTCTCGCGCGCGGCGGACGTGAGCATGAGGAACAGCGACTCGGGGGTGGTGATGAGGATGTCGGGCGGATTCTTGATCAGGGCGCGCCGGTCGCCTGCCGGTGTGTCGCCGGAGCGGACCCCCACCGAGATCTCCGGCGGCGTGAGCCCGAGCCGCTTGGCCGTCTGCGTGATCCCGACGAGCGGGGCGCGCAGATTGCGTTCGACGTCGACACCCAGGGCCTTGAGCGGGGAGATGTAGAGGACCCTGGTCTTGCGGTCCTTCCCGTCGGTGGCGGCGAGTTGGTCGAGGGACCACAGGAAAGCGGACAACGTCTTGCCCGAACCGGTCGGGGCCACGACGAGCGTGTGCGCGCGGCTGGCGATCGACTCCCACGCACCGAGCTGCGCGGCCGTCGGCGCCGGGAAGGCGCCGCCGAACCACTCGCGGGTGGCAGCGGAGAACCTGCCCAGGACGTCGCTCACCGTTCCATAGTGCACCGGGGGTACGACACGCAGCGGGAACATACCGTGCGGTCTGTGGAATCCGTCCGGTCAAATCATGCGGCAGATCCCGCATGCGGTCACCAACGCCGACGTCGCATTGGCGGAGTCGATCCTGGCGCAGTGTGCGAGAGGAGGTACGCCCGACGATGTCGAGAGTGCCGGCCACCGCCTCCTCTCTCATCTCGATCCCGACGGAAACCTGGGTGACGATCGTTATCGCTCGCGGCGGCGTGGTGTTTCGTTGGGCCGTCGAGATTCCGAACTGATGTCGACGATCTCCGGTGAGCTCGACCCCACAGCGCGCGCTCTGCTCGACCCGGTTCTCGCGAAATGGGCTCGCCCCGGCATGAACAACCCGGACGACCCGGAGTCACCGTCCGGCGACGCCGAGAATCCGTCGATCGACCGTGAAGCACTGGTAGCGGCAGAGAAACCACGACGCCCTCGGTGCGATATTCCGGGTCATGCTGGAATCCTGGAATCCAGGGATCCTGGGCCGGCATCGGGGTCTGCCTGTCACGGTGATCTTCACCGTGACCCTCGACCGACTCGAGAAGGCGGCGGGCGGCGTGACCACCACGGCCACCGGCGGACTCCTTCCCCTCGGCGACGCGCTGAAGCTCGCCGAGCGCGCCCACCCGGTGCTCGGCCTGTTCGACCACGACTGGTTGCGCGGCCCCCGGCCGGCATGTGTGCGGTGCACCACGTGCAGGAGTGGCGCAACACCGGATACACCGACATCGACTCACTGTGGCTCGCGTGCGATGCCTGCCACGCCCAGGTCCACGACGGGCCTACAGCCTGGCCGACCACCAGCGCGCCAGCCGGTGACACGTACGCGGGGCGCACCGAATGGCTTCCACCACCGCACATCGACCCGGCCAGAAACCCGCGAATCAATCACCGACATCACGCCGGTGAGTTGATCGCTCGCGCTCGCCGGAACACCCGCGACCGGGCACGAACCGTGGACGGAGTGCCCTCACCGTGCGCCGCCCCTCACACTGTCGTGAGTTCCGCTGTCGCCGGAGCGAACGACGGCGACGGCAACTCGACGGTGGCGGGCTCGTGCTCGGAGACCACCACGTAGGCGCCCACAGCGAGTAGCGCCAGAGCAACTGCGCGGATCATCCTGAACACGTTGTCTCGCTTCGGTCGAAGGGGCGGTGTGTCACGGGTGTAGCCGTCAGACCGTAGACGAGGGCACCGACAGCTACGGTGGAGCCATGACTGCTGCAGGGGACAGCCACGAACTCGACCGACTCCGGGAGGCCGCACAAGCCCGCCTCGAGAAGAGGGTGGGGGACGGAAAGCTGACATTGGAGGAGTATTCGGAGCAAGCCGCGATCGTCTGGTCCCGCGACGTCGACGTCGAAGGTCTTCGGCGGCTGGTTCCCGTCGAAGTTCCGGCGGCGCCGGTGTCGCGTCCTCAGTCCACCATCGTCGGAATCTTCGGCGACACCAAGCGTTCCGGCCGTTGGTCGCTCGCGGTCAAGACACTGGCCCTGCTCGTGTTCGGGGACGTGAAGCTCGACCTCCGGTCGGCCGTGATCGGCGCCCGCACATCGACGATCACACTCGTCACACTGTTCGGCGACAGCACGATCACCGTTCCGGAGGGCGTGCATGTCGAGGTGGGTGGTTTCGACCTCTTCGGCGACCGCGAACTCGACGCCGGTGCACAGGATCCCGGGCCCGGAGCCCCGACGATCCGCATCGTGTCGTACTCGCTGTTCGGTGACCTGAGGGTGCGCACCCGCTAGTCGCGGCCGAGGCGCTCCAGCAACGCCGACTTGATCGCCGGACGTCCCGCTGCGACGAGCGTGAAGGTGGCTTCACGCATGAGGCGTTCGGCGGTGTTCCCGGCCAGCAGTGACGAGCTGCCCTTCGCCGTGACGAGGGCGGTGGCGGTGCGGATGGCGAGTTCCGAAGCGCGGGCCCGTGCTTCGGCGATCTCGGCGCGGCCTTCGAGCGCCGCGTTCAGGTCGAGTCGCGCGCGTGCGGCCTGCTCTTCGAACGGGTCGGCGTCGACGCCGA
>NZ_LTCZ01000239.1:0-3608 GCF_001583455.1 Rhodococcus sp. LB1
GGGTCGGCGAACGCGTCGGAGAACTCCACCCTCGCCGACGACGCGGTGGTCATTACCGACGACCCCGAGATCATCGCCTCCGTGCGGAAGTTCATCGACGGCCTCGACGAGATCACCGAGGTCGATCAGGTGTTCCTGGACGACGCGATCCTGGAGTGGGAGATCGGCCGCGCGGTCCCGCTGCCCGGGGTCACCGGCAGGGTTCGCATCGAGACCGATTTCCTGCCGACGCCGGTGACTCGGATGTTCGTCAAACACGCTCGACGAGCAGCGGGGCCGCCATCACAGCCGCGGCGGCCCGGCGGCGAAGTATCAGCTCGAATCGCTTCGCCTCGACAGGCCCAGCGGGGTGAGGCGGGGCGACGTGATCGTCCTCGCGGATGACGAGTGGATTTACGCGCCGGCGGTCGTGGTGTCCGACCCGATGAAGATCCCGCGGTCCGGTGGAGCGGTTCTGTACTTCCTGCGCCTGCGCACCGGCCTGTCTCCAGTCCTCCTTTCCGATGCTGAGAAGGCGCTGACCGATCTGGGGCACCCTGGCTCACGGCTGCGGACCGACCACTTCGTCCGCTCCCCTGACCTTAGGTCCGCGTTGCTGGGGTTGTGGGACCTCTGATCGTCAGAGTGCTTGTGTCAGCCTGAGAGTCAGCGCCGCAGAACCGGCGAACCCGAGCGTCGTGCGTTCGTCGCGCCTTGGCGGATCCACCCCAGAGCTCGCGACCCCGGCGGACCGGCGGGTAGGCACGTTGACCTCAGCTACCCGGACGTAGGACTCGTGTTCGAATCATTCTCGCGGGTAAGGATTCTCAGGAAATTCACCGACACCGCCGGGCCGGGTGATGCGACGATCGAAGCATGCGCCGCCGTCGTTGGCCGGCCCTCGCGCCGCCCACCACGGGAGGATCGCCCTGCACGCGGGCATGCCGATCGTGACCGAGAACGCCTCACCCTGAAACCGTCCACAGCGACCGCGTTCGCATCCGGGCTGCTGCTGCGGTTCCCGCTGTACGTCGCCGGTCTCCGCGACGACTTCGCGCGCTACGAAACCCGGCCCCGCACCGACGCCCTCGATTGGTCGACGCAGTGGTCCTGGCCTCGGGGCGGACTCCACCCCACCTCGTTCACCCTCGCACTCGGGCCCAGCCCCTTCCCCACCACCTTCAAGTCCGATGCCCAGCGGTGACTGTGGAGACGCTGTTCGTCGAGCTGAATGCCGAGCGGGTGGTGGACGCTTCCCGGTCGCCCGGAAGCTGCCGGCAAACCGACCTGCATACCCGCACACGAGCGTCCGACGCTCAGGCAATACGGGCGATGCGAGCGGTCGCGCACATCGGACACCGGGTGGTAGCGCCGATGACCCACCCGTTGATCCCGGCGAACGCCTCCGCCGAGGATCGTCCGGCGACCGCGGCCTGCTACCTGTCCGCGCCGCTGCGCCTGGGCGAGGATCATATCGGTGCCCTCCACCTCTACAGCGTCGACGGCCACGGTTTCAGCGACCTCGACGCCGCCCTGCTGAAGATCACACCACTGTCGGGGAAACCATCATCGGCCTCTCCCGGGACCTCGAGAGGCACTCCACGACCTGTCCGGCCTGAAAACCGCCATGGAGAACCGGGGCGTCATCGAACACGCCAAAGGTGCCCTGATGGCCTCCCGCGGGATCGGCGAGGACACCGCCTTCGCGTCCCTCGTCGACGCCTCCCAACGCGAAAACGTCAAACTCGCCGCCATTGCCCACCGGATGATCACCTCGTTGGACTGCCGATCCTGAAACCGATCCTCGACCATGCCCTTGGCTGCGTGAGCCGACCGGGCGGGCCGCCAAACGGCTGGCCGAGCTGACCGGCCACCAGGCCTGCACCGTCCACGGCCTGCTGGAGCTGCAACCCGGCGGCGACCCGAAATACGATCGCGACAACAGGCTGGACGCTGCCCTTGTTGTGGTGGACGAGTCGTCGATGATGGACGTCATCCTGGCCAACAAACTGGTCAAGGCCATCCCGGAGGGGGCTCATCTGCTGCTGGTCGGTGACGTCGACCAGCTCCCTTCCGTCGGTGCCGGAGAAGTACTGCGCGACCTGCTGTCCGCCGACACGATTCCGCGGGTGCGGTTGACGAAGATCTTCCGGCAGGCCCGCCGGTCCGGGATCGTGGTCAACGCCCACCGGATCAACGCCGCAACCGGCCCGCAGCTCACCGGGTTCGACGACTTCTTCTGGTTCGCCTGCGAACTCGCGGAACAGTCGGACCTGCACCCGGCCGAGGAGACCGCCGAGTTGGTGGTCGACATCGTCGCTCGCCGCATCCCCCACAAGTTCGGGCTTAACCCGCGCCAGGACGTGCAGGTCCTGGCACCACGGCCTTGCAATCTTGCGAGCAGAGTTTCTAGCCGCTACGCCTGCCTCCGCTTCGGTGGTTACCGCTCTGCCGGACTCGGTGCAGAGGGCCTGCGAGAGGAGTAGTTCCGGGCAGATTCGATCCCCGTGTCGTAGTTGTCGACATACTTGGCAGCTGTTTTGGTGTACTTCGAACCGATTGCTGCTGGGTCGTAGGCCATGAAGACGACGTCGGGCCGTCCGTTGTTGAACTTCCGGTATGTGCTGTAGTTCCAGCCATCGGGTGCGTAGTCGTCGTTCCAGGCGAGGCGGGCGACCGGGACAAATCCCAATTGCGCGTAGATCTTTGGAAGCACTGTGTCGAAGCAATCCAGTCGGTGTCCGCCGATTTCGGTTGCCTGAGATAGCAGCGCGTATGCCGCCCTTGGATGGGCACAATCGTTGTGCGCGAAGACAGAGACAACCTCATCGCCGTTGACTGCGACGCCGGCCTTCCCGTCGTCGGTTTTACCGACCGCAGATATATCCGTACACGCCGTTCGTCCTGCGCGACTTCCGGGACGTCCCGTGGTTGTTTACCGACCAGGGTTCGGGATGTTCGTCATGTTCAGGCAGAGACGTGGAGGGCGTATGGCGATGCGAGTGGTGGTAGGGGATCTTCGGGTTCAGCGGATCGACAGGCGTAGTGGGAGGCGGTCGTGGACGATTGTCTGGCCGGAAGGAACGGAGCATCGCGAGGCGGACCGGTTCCTGCGCGAGCACGACGGGTCGGGCACCCAACGCACCTACGCCTACCTGTTGGTGGATCACCTGCGCTGGCTCGAGCGCGAGTGCCTGACGTTGGACAGGGTGGTGCTGCGGGATCTCGAACGATATATGGGCATCGTCGGCGCCGAGGTCACGATGCCGTTGGGCGAGCCGTGGCGGGCCGGGAAACGCCCGTACGGGCATGCGGCGCTGTCGACTACGGCAGCCTGTTTGAAGGGGTTCTATCTGCATCAGGCTGCGCTCGGGGTGAATGCCGAGCTGGGCCGGAGGCTGGATAAGCGTCGGCTGCCGACGCGGGTGGACCGTCGGCGCGCGTTCTTGGGGCACACGACGTCGTCGATGCCGGCGAACCCGTTGGCTCCGTCGGGGCTGCGGCGTCGGCACCCGAAGATGCTTCCCGACGGTGCACGCGACCGGCTGCTGGCATCGGTCCGTTCGGCACGCGACCGACTGGTGGTGACCTGGTTGGCCGACGGGGGACTGTTCTCCGGGGGTCAGCCC
>NZ_LTCZ01000240.1:0-7249 GCF_001583455.1 Rhodococcus sp. LB1
GTTTTCAGATGCACTCTGAGTGTCCCGATGCAGGAGGACATGCACTGCCGGCGTCGCGATCAGGTCGTGCAGACGTTGCCGGCCGCCGTCGACGGCCACCTCCTCGTCGGGGATCCGTTCACCGGCCGGGGCGGCGACACCGGAATCGCCGGACCCCTCGACCGACAGTGGACCGCGCCGATAGTGCCGGCGAAGCTGGGCGAGCACTCGCACCGCGTGCGCGACGAGCCGACGCCGCCGCAGCAGCACCGGGACCAGCGGCGCCCCTGTGGAGGAGAAGGCGCCGCGTAGAAGCGACGGCACCCGACCGCGGCCGGCCTCGGCCCAGAACAGCACGTGGGTCAGCAGCAGCACCTGCTGTGCGGCGCGCCGACGTTCCTCCGCATACGACCGCAACAGGGCGGCGTCGCCATCGGGCCGGAGCCGTGCCGCGAACGCGAGTTTCCACCCCAGGTCGGCAGAGTCCTGGATGCCGGTGTTCATGCCCTGGCCGCCCGCCGGGGAGAAGGCATGAGCGGCGTCCCCTGCGAGGAAGACCGGCCCGCATCGATACCGGGACGCGACGCGGTGCTGGACCCGTACCCGCTCCGACCACGCGATCCGGGTGATGCGGGCATGAACGTCAGCCCGGTCGAGGATCTTCTGCAGGTGCTGTCGGTCGGTCTGGGCCTGCGCGCGGTTCGGGGGTTGGGCGGTGAGCACCCGCCAGCGAGCGGTTTCGCCCAGTGGGAGCAGGAACAGTAGCCCGTCACGGTGGACCGCGACGTGTGTGACGCCGGTCTGGACGTCACCCTCGAGTTCGATGTCGGCGAGGAGAATCTCGTGCGGGTACACCGACCCGTCCCAGGAGATGCCGGCCGTCGCGCGCACCGTGCTGGTGCTGCCGTCACACCCGACGAGGAACCGGGCCGCGATGTGTCGGCGGATGCCCTGATGCGTCACATCGCAGACGACTCCGTCGACCGCCCGGAAGGACTCGCACTGCGTCTCCCACTCCACCTCGACGCCACGGCCGCGGAGTGCTCGTCGCAGAACGGCTTCCACGTCGGCTTGCCGCACGAGCAGAAAATTCGGGAATGCGGTGTCCGGCAGCCGGATTTCACCCACGTCGACGGGCACACAGCGCCGACGCAGGTGGAGGTGCACCTGCGGGTTGGAGTCTCCGAGCGCGAGGAGTTCATCGGTCACACCGTGCGGCCGCAGTACTTCGAGGGTCCGGGGCTGGACGAGGAAAGCCCGCGAGAATCGGGGTGCGTCCGGTCTGCGGTCGACGATGCGCACGTGTGCGCCGTGATCGTGAGCGATCAGGGCCGCTGCGAGTCCGGTCGGACCTGCGCCGACGACGAGCACGTCGAGAGGCTGCCCGTCCGGCGCGGTCATCTCGGTTTCGTCTCCGTCCGGACGAGCCGCCACCACGCCTCGTCGGGAGGTGCGGTGCCCTCTCCTGACTCGGCGCCTTCGAGAACGTCGTCGCGAAGACGACCGGGCAAGATGCAGAATCGGATCGAGGACCGATGGCTCACCAGCGCGAGAGGCCACCACAACACCCGGACGTACTCCTCGGCGGAGCGTGCGCCGTCCCACTGGTAGAAACCGCGGTACCGGTCCTCTTCGTCCGCGGTGAGCCACAGCTTCGACACGAATCCGGGGAACCCCGCGAACAATGGTGTGTTGAGCAGGCTTTCGGCCCTGAACAGTGTGTGGCCCCAGCCGTGGACACCGCGCAGTCGGAAGGAGACGACGAGGACCGCCGGATCAGGTGGAGACTCACCGCTCATGACGGTCTCGCGGTAGACGATTCCGGTGGTGCCGTCAGCGAAGGTCATTCTCCGGCCCCTGTGCCGTTTCGGTTGGTGAATGCGGCGGCGGGCGAGGAGGTTCGCCGTACGCGCGGCACACCGGGCCAATCGCGGCGCCGCAACCCGCAGGGGCACTCGTCGTGGTTCGGAGTCACGGATGGAGTGCTCTGCACCAGGATTGGAGACCGTCGTCGTCTCGTCCTCGCGTGCAACGGCATCGCCTCGCCCCTGATCCCGGTTCACGGCGGGGTTCCGAATGCAGGGCATGAACACCTCGGTGCGGGGCGCCGCGACGCCGGACCCGTCCAGGTAGGACTCCCACGGGTCTCCGGACGGGACGTAGCCGTGCTCGGGGATCCAGTGTGTGGCGGCTGCGTATGCTGCGCCGACTCCCTTGTAGTCCCCGATATGGAGGGTTTTGGCGGCGCGGCCCGCCGGTTGCGACGTCGGCTCGACTCGACCGCGGGCGGCGATGCCGCCGCTGTGGGGGGGAAGCCGGCCTCGACGTCCCACTGCCCGTCCTCGGCCTGGCGGTACCGCGCGAACGGGGCACCGGCGACGTGCCTGCCCTGCCGTTCTGCGACAGTGACCACCTCGCCGAAAGCCGGCCCGCGAAAGTCCTCGATGTGGTCGAAACGGAGGCGGTCCCGCACCACACCGGCCGGGTGTGCCTCGATCTCGACGAGTTCGACTTGGTATCCCATACGTCTACCATCGCCGCTGCCTGTGGGGCGGCGCGAGGGCCGAAGGTCCCGGGCGACGGACCCGGGTCGGGTGGTGGGTCCGATCGTGCCAACGGAGAGATACCGGGGCGGGGGCCACAAGTCGGTGCCTGGTGGCCCCTCCGCAAAAGCGGAGTTCTCTCTCGGCCGACCCGCGCACGGAGGGTGCTCCGGCCGCTCCGCCGGCGTCGCTGTGGTCGCGCTCATGTCACCCTGCTTCTCCAGTGTGCGGACGCGTGTGTATTCCGTGCTCCAGGTCGATCCTTGCGGTGTCGATCCGGGTGGGAACAGGGCCGAAGTGCCTCTCTCCGCGAACGGCCACCACCCTTGAAGAAATGCCCCAAATAGTGACCGTCGGCCCTACTGCCATGCCGCCCAGCCGCCTTCGATGTAGACGTACCCGTTCGTCGACGTCGGAGCCGTCATGTCTGCCGTGCATTCTCGCCGTAGTGAATCAGTACGAGTGAGGTGTTCATTTCCGACTCGGCAGGATCATCGGGGTGCGCGAGCCCGGTGTGACGCTGACAGTCCCGATCGTCGATCGACTGACCAAGGTGTTCACGCGGATTGCCCAGACCACGCCTTCGCCCCGAGCCGATCCGGAGAAACGGAAAATGGAATGAGTGACGCCGCCCATCATCCTCGTCACATCGTTGTCGGGATCGACGGTTCACGCGGTGCGCTGAACGCCGCCGCGTGGGCGACGGAAGTTGCCGCCCTTCATCGTGTTCCTCTGCGGCTGCTCTTCGTGCACGATCCCTCCGAAGGTGGGCGACGGGGCGAGGCACACCACGGGGAGCACGAGCGACAGCGAGCCCAGGACGCGCACATGCACCTCACCGAGGCCGCAGAAGTCGCCCGCCACGTCGCCGCCTCCGGACCCACGCGGCCCGGGACCACCGAAATCAGAATGGAGATGCGGGCGGGAACGTCCTTCACAACACTCCTCGAGGTCGTCGTGGACCCGATCACCACGGCGGCGCCGGCGGATGAAGTGTGGGTCCGCTACTCGTCGTCGGCCGCGTTGCTGATCGTCGGACGCGGTGGCCCCGCTGCACCGCGCGGAATACTCGGCCGCACGGCCACGGGCGTCCTCATGCACGCGACGTGCCCGGTCATCTTTGCCGGTCCGCACCGCCGCCTTCGGTACGCAGGCTAGTGACCGTGGCACCCCACGGCGGGCAGGCCGGGAGGACCGTGATGAGTCCCCTCCTGAGGATCGGCCGAGCACTGGGGGCCTTCGGGTTCGTCGTCGTTGCAGGCACGCTCGGGTATGTCGTCCTGGGCTTCGGCATTCTGGATGCGCTGTACCAAACCGTGACGACGATCAGCACGGTCGGGTTTCGGGAGGTCCACCCACTCGGTGCGGTGGGCCAGATCTTCACGATCCTGCTCATACTTGCGGGTGCCGGTACGGCTCTGTACACCTTCGGGGTAATCCTCGAAGCACTCATCGAGGGACATTTACGTCAGCACATGGAGCGTCGGCGAATGGACAGACACATCAGCCGGATGACCGGGCACGCGATCATCTGTGGTTTCGGCCGGGTCGGACGGGCCGGAGTTCAGTACCTGGCCACGCTCGGGATGCCGGTCGTCGTCGTCGATCGAGATCCGGAGCGCCTCGCCGACCTCGACGTCCCGACAGTAGTCGGGGATGTCACGGACGACCAGGTTCTCGAAGCGGCGGGAATCGGCCGTGCCCACGCTTTGATCACGGCGCTCGACACCGACGCGGACAATGTCTACGTCACCCTCTCGAGCCGCGCGTTGCGGCCGGACCTGATCATCATCGCCCGCGCCCGCAACGACGGTTCGACATCCAAGCTGATTCGCGCGGGAGCAAACCGCGTCGTCAACCCTCAGCTCATCGGGGGACGCCGGATGGGTGCCTTCGCGCTCCAGCCACACGTCGCCGAGTTCCTGGACGTCGTGATGCACGACGAGACACTGGACTACCGGATCGAGGAGGTCGAGGTCTCGGCTGGCTCGCCGCTGGCCGGGCGGACGCTGGCGGAAGCGGACCTCGCGGCGGTCACCGGCTCGCTGTTGATGGCGCTGCGGTCACCGACGGGGCAGTTCGTTGCCAATCCCCCGCCGGAGCGACGTCTGGACCCGGATACCATTGTCATTGCGCTCGGAACCGCGCCGCAGCTCGATGCGCTTCGCCGCGAGGTCAAGCAGAGTGAGGGAATCGGCTCACCCTGAACGGTTTCCGGCCCTTCATCGTGACTCCGCCGGGGTGCGGCGAGCCCACCGGAAATACGCAATGGGTCCGATGAAGTTCACCGCGATCACGGCAGCCCATGTCGTTCGGCTCCCCCTGATCTCGCGGGGATCACGCTTCGCCAGATCTGCCCAGGCCGCCACGGCCAGCACCAATTGCACCGCCGCCGCCACGACCAGCGCGGCGCGCTGCGGCGTAGTCAGACTCGACCACGTCACACGCCTCTTCAATGAACTCATCGATGCTCCTCCGATCTCACCTCCACCGGCCCGGTACCGCGAGAGCAATGCCTCTGCGGTGCCGACCACTGGATCTAGGTCCGTCTTTCCGTGTCCCGGGTCGATTCGGCGGCGATGGTGCCTGCCCACGCGCACACGTCCGTCCAGTCCCGGGCGTCGCCGTAGTGCCCACCCATGAGCCTGAAGACGACCCGCCCGAATCCTGGCCAATCACCCGGGGCGATCGCCCCGGCGAAGAATCGGTGGTCGCGCACATCGGCCGCATCCCGCAGTAACTGCACCGCTCGAGGCTCCGGTGTCATGCGACGCAGAAAATGCGCCAGCCGCTTGGACAGGGTCGTGCTGGTGACGCCCACCGACGACACCGAGAACGCCCATACTCGCTTCCCCTCGAACTGCGACCGCAGGCGCTCGACCGCGTCGGAGGCGTCGGCGAGCCACTGCCCGTCATGGATCGCGCTACCGAGAACGATCACGTCGTAGGAGTGCACGTGTGACACATCCGCGGCCGCCCGCACATCGACTTCCAGCCCGAAACCTTCGATACACGACCCGAGTCTCTCGGCAATCCCGCGGGTCGAGCCCTTCGCTGTCGCGTACGCCACCAGTACTTTCATGGGCGGGGCCTTTCCGGAGAGGTGTCGGCACCGGAATCGTCTCCGCCCGAGTGAGGCCTGGCCTCATCTGGCTCGAATGGTCCCTGATCGAGGCGGAACGGTGGGTACTCGTCTCGCATCAGGGTCGCGTAGGCTGCGACGCGAAACGCCCAGCGGTTGATTCCCATCACGAAGTCGAAAAGACCGTGTGGGTACCGTCCGGTGAAGAGAAGCGCAATTGCCGAAAAGGTCACCACGAGACCGAGCAGAGAACCGATGAGCCACGGCTGCCCGTAGTGCGCACCGTCGGTGGCGAACGCTCCGGCACGCCAGCTCCCGAACCACCCTCCCGCGAGTAGCGCCAGGATCAGGTAGTGAGGGATCGCCAACAGCCACCACTTCACGAGCACCAGTCCGCGGGACAGCCGCACGGGGTAGTCGACGTCGAAGTCCGCAGGATAGTCGGTACGTTTCAGGGTGAAGGGTGGGTAGCGGTCCGTCGCCAGGGCCGAGTAGGTATAGAACTGCACGCGCCACCACCACCGGAGAACGCCGACGCCGAAGTCGAAGAGGGCCCGCGGATACCGCGCCGTGAACAGGATCACGAATCCGGACACCAGGGTGGTGACGACGAACGCGACCCCGAGGAAGAAGAGCACGAAGTAGTGCGGGATCGCCAGTAACCACTTCACCAGCCACAGCCATCGCGACAGTGGCTCGTCGAGTTCGCCCACGAGACGAGTGGGATAGACGGTCCATGGAACCTGGGGGTGGGTGACGTCGCCGGCGAACGTGTCGTCGGCTGCGTCCCGTCCGACGGGATGCGGTTGCGGTGGACCGTGCCGACCCAGACCGATTGCTCCTGCCACGATCAACGGAATTCCGATGATCAGAAAGACGACTGCGCCGATCAGGACACTCAGAGCGAGCGGTCCGAGGAAGGCGAGGCGTGCCCCGGCCTGAATGTCGGCGGACACCCCGGGGGCGGCGTCGGCATTCATCACGACAGCCGTCCAGGCACCCTGCTGCAGCTCCCAGCGCACTTCTTGTGTTCCGGGACCCGCTGAAGAGGTCGACCAGAACGACTGTGCCCCTGGTGCTTCCGCGGGTCGGGTTCCGGGGATCTGCCGATAGGTCGGTCGGAACGGATCGAACTGCACGTCTGTCACCTCGGTGCGAGCAACGTCGGTGAAATACTTGTCGACCTCGTCACGAGGGCCGATCCCGATGAAGATCTCCTGGCTGGGATCGGTCGCGGTGGCTCGCAGCAGTACCCGGCCGAGGTCCTCGGTGCTGAACCCTTTCGGCAAGTCCGCGCCCTCGAAGAGATCGATCTTCTCCGATAACAGGGCACTCTCACTCGTCTCGAAGTGCTCACGCGGCGAGGTGAAGTGCCCACCGTCGCGTTGCATGAAGTAGGCCCACCCCAGAAACACCGCGGCAGTGAGCAGCGCGAACCCGGTCAGGGCGCTCAGACAGCCCAAGACGAGAACAGCAACTCTGCCGGTTCGCACAGGAAATTCCTCCCGGTCCGTGTCCCCGAAGTCTCAGTGTGGGTCCTGGCTCCAGCGGCGCGTCAGGGTCATTGGTCACCACCTCGCCCGACCGGTCGCGTGTGTTGCGGCAACGAAAGAACGCGGACGAAAGGCCCTAGGGCGTGTCTCCC
>NZ_LTCZ01000241.1:0-2442 GCF_001583455.1 Rhodococcus sp. LB1
CGGGGGTCCCAGTCGTCCAGGACGGCGGCGAAGTGGTGCAGGAACACCACGGGCACGCCTCCCGTGGGGCCGAGTTCGCGGTAAGCGAAGTTCACGCCGCCGGCGTGGACGGTTTTGGTCGGGACCGTGGTCCACGTGCGGGTGTGGGCTGGTGCGCCGTGGTTGGTTGCCATGTCTGTCCTCTGTCCGAAGGAAGTGAGCCTGGCCTGTGAGAGCCCGATTGAATTACGTTCATACTATTATGGTCGTAAGGTTATCGGATAGGCTGCGGTAGGGCAAGGACGCGGCAGTACGGAGGATCATCGACATGGCGAGATACGGCAGCGAGCACAAGGCGCAGACGCGCGCTCGGGTGGTGGAGGCGGCGGGTCGACGTCTGAAGAAGGATGGGATCGACGGGGCCGGCGTGAGTGCGTTGATGTCCGACGCCGGGCTGACCAACGGTGCGTTCTACGCGCATTTCGCGTCGAAGGACGAACTCGTCGCGGTGGTCTTGGCCGATCAGCTGACGAAGCAGCTGGATGCTCTGCGGGCGCTACCCGACGACGGTTACTCGTTGCAGTCCTACATCGAGGGTTATCTGTCGGCGAGTCATCGTGACCAGCGTGAGAACGGATGTCCTTCCGCTGCCCTGCTCGGCGAGATCAGTCGGTCTAAACCGATTGTGCAGGAATCGTTCACGGATGGTCTCGGGGCGATGATCGCTGTCGTCGCCAGTCGTACCCACATCGACGACACAGCCGCGGCGCGGACCTTGGCGATCGGGCTGATGTCGAGCCTGATCGGGACCCTGCAGTTGTCGCGGGCGGTGTCGGACCCGACGCTGTCCAACGAGATCCTCGCGGCCGGGCTCGCGAACGCGTTTCGCCTCATCGAAAACTGAATGCAACCGACTGGGAAGAGAGGCCAATGACAACGACGACGCGTGGCCGTACCCGAGCGCATATGTAGTGGACCCTCGGGCTCAAGGCGGTCGCCATTTTCCACCGCAGCGGCCATCCTTCGACTCGCCACCCTTGTCGCGATCGACGACGCCGCCGGACGTCGGTGACCATCGAGGGTGCTGTCGTCATCGTGAACCTCTCGGATTGGTGGGCCTGTCGTCCACTGATGCGCAGACAGCCAGGTGCCGAGTGGGTTGCCTCTGGCTCACGTGTGTGCCCACAGTCAATCCCGAACGGACGCGAACGTTTCTCGGTGGAGGCGGACCAGGCGGACCGATTCGTCGTCGAACGCGTGCGCGGTCGTGGCCAGCACGTTCAGCGCGCCGGTGACCGGAGCCGCCGCAGCCGTCTTCTTCGCAGCTATCTTTCCCGGTGCGTTCGAGTCGGCCGGCGAAGTCCTGCATGTACTGGATATGGTGGGTGAGGCCGCGGTGTTCGTGGCAGGCGGACGGCCGCCGGCTCTACGCCGAGGTCAAGGGCGCGTCCACCGTGCCGGGGTTGGATGTCGATACCGCGATCGGGCAGCTGGTGCGGCGGATGCACTACCGTGGAGCGCCGGAATCGCTCCGAGCGAACCGGATCAGTCGGTGTCGTTTGCGTTGGTGGTTCGGGACGAGCCGCGATCGGTGGAGGCTGCGGTGTGGGCACCTCAGCGGATTCTGGATCTGTTGGGGATGGCGCTGTATGCGGTTGCTGAGGACGGTGGGGTGCGGCAGCTCTTTGGCCGCGTGTGAAGACGTTCCCCCGAGCGTGAGCGGGAACGGTCGGCGGGGTGGGGATACCATCGCCAGGTCCCGCGTGAGTGGGGTAGTGCGGTGATGGGGAGCCCCGCCCGCCCCACCGGAGTGCCCACCCCGACCCGGTGGCCGTCACCGACGGTGCCGATGGTGCCGATGGTGACGATGGCACCGGGCAACCGAGTTCGCGCCAGCCCGGGGTCCGGACCTGTTGTGCGGCAAGCTGTGCACAGAACCACGAGGGGCGGCGGTGACCGCGGACACCACGGAGGTGACCGAGCTGAGCCGGATGGTGGCCTTCGTATTGCGGTGGTGCGCCCACGGCGGCGGCCCGGCCAAGGTGATCAGGGCGGATTTCGGGATGGACACCGCGGCGTTCTTCCGGACACTGGTCGCGTATCTCGACGTCGCTGCGCCGGCCCCGCTGCGGCCGGTGCTGGTCGAGCGAATGACCACGGTCGCCCGTCGACGACTCTGGCTGGGCACCTGATCAGCCACGGGCGGCACGTGTTTTAAGTTGGTGGTTCACCGTTTTCACTACGCGCGGCTCGTCGAGATTCGGCGCACTCAAAGATTGCGCCGGAACGTCTCGCCCAGGGTCGCTCCGGCGGTCCTGGATTCGTCCGGATACGGTAGTCGCGGATGGGTTACTTCCTGTCAGTGGCGAACAGGCGGTGAGGCGTGAGCGCTCCGCAAGCCGGGCACGAGATCCGGCGGGCCTTCGCCGTCAACACCCAGGGGTGACGATGCCGTCCTCATTG
>NZ_LTCZ01000242.1:0-3000 GCF_001583455.1 Rhodococcus sp. LB1
GGCGATGATGGCTTCGAGGACACGTAGGTATCGGTTGAGCAGGGCCTGGACGTATGTTTCGTCGAACAGGTCGTGGAGGTATGTCAGGGTTAGTCGGATGTGGGTGTCGTCGGTGATTTTCAGGGCGAGGGGGTAGTGGGTGTTGTCGTTGGCTCTGACGCCGGCGAGGGTCATGCCGTCGAGTGCGTCGGCCTGTTCGGTAAGTGTGGCCTGCTCGACGGGATACGACTCGAACACCGTCAGCGTGTCGAAGAGGGCGTCGGTTGTCCCGGCGGCTTGCTGAATGTCGGTGAGCCCGAGATAGAGGTGGTCGAGCAGGTCGGCCTGTTCACGGTGCATCCGTGTCAGTAGTTGGGTGATCGACTCGTCCGGGTCCGCTCGCACCCTGACCGGCACCGTGTTGATGAACAGTCCGATCATCGATTCCACGCCTGCGAGCTGGGGTGGTCGTCCTGACACGGTGCTGCCGAAGACTGTGTCGTCGCGGCCGGTCATCCGCATCATCAGGATTCCCCAGGCCGCCTGGATGACTGTGTTGACGGTGACATCGAGTCGGGCGGCCAACTCGGACAGGGCACGTGTCCTGTGCTCGCCGAGGTCGGCGGGTGCTTCACCTGCCCGCGAGGAGATCTCTCGGCCCGGGTCGGCCGGGGCGAGCAGGGTCGGGCCCTCGACACCCTCGAGCGCCGTCGCCCAGACCTGCCGCGACGTCGCCTCGTCCTGTTCGGCGCGCCATTCCAGATAGCTGCGATATGGACGGGCGGGAGGCACCGCCGTCGCCTGGTCGCCGGCGGCATAGAGTGCGAGCATGTCCGTCATCAGCAGTGGCATGGACCAGCCGTCGAGCAGGATGTGGTGGTTGGCGACGACCAGCTCGTACCGGTCCTCGGCTACCGTGACCAGTGTGAACCGGATCAACGGTGGTGCGGTCATGTCGAAGTGCGTGGCCTGATCGTCGGCCAGCAGTCGCGTCAACGCGTCCGGGTGAGTGGTGTCGTCGACGTTCCGTAGATCGACCTCGGACCATGGCACCGGCACCTTGTCGAGGACCAGCTGCACGGGTATGCCGTCGGCTCCTTCGACGAACGCCACCCGCAGATTCGGGTGCCGATTCAGTACCGCCTGTGCCGCCGTATGCAACCGGGTGGCGTCCACCCGGCCGGTGAGGGTGAACACGACCTGCATCGAGTACACGTCGACCGACGACGCGGCCAACAGGGCGTGGAACAGCAGACCCGACTGCAGCGGCGTCAGGGGCCACACGTCCGTGACCGCCGGATACGTCGCTTCCCAGCGGTCGATGTCCGATTGGCGTGCGGTGACCAACGGTAGATCCGACGGTGTCAGCCCGCCGGCGTCGGGGGTCTGCGCATGGGTAGCGAGGGCGGCGAGCGCAGCACACCATTTCTCCGCCAAGTCCTGCACATCGGTCCGCCCGATTGCACCCGTCGGGAACGTGAACGTGGCGCCCAGCACCGGACCCTCGCTGCCGTCGGTGACGATCGCGTTGATGTCGACGACGCCGTTCGCCGGCATGTCGGCATCTCCCGGAGCGGCGATGTCGCCGAGATGGCCGCACGGTGCCCACTCCGCCCCCGGCCTCTCGTTCGGTACACCCCTGCCAGACACCCGGCCGAGGTAGTTGAAGCTGATCTGGCCGACCGGCAGTGACCGCAACTGCTCGGCTGTGTCCCGATTCAGGTAGCGCAGCAGCCCGTAGCCGATTCCCCTGTCCGGTATCGACCTCAGCTGCTCCTTGATCGACTTGACCACCACACCGGCCGCGGCGCCACCGGCGAAGGCCTCGTCGAGGTCGGCGGCCCCGATATCCAGACGCACCGGAAACACTGTGGTGAACCATCCCACCGTCCGAGACAGATCCGCTCCCGCGGCAATCTGCTCCTGACGGCCGTGTCCCTCGAGTTGGATCAGCGTCGAGGATTCGGAGACCTGTCGCGCGCGCCGCCACCGGCAGACGGCTAATGCCAATGCCGCCAACAGTCCGTCCTCGACGCCGCCGTGGAACAGTGTCGGCAAGGTCGTCAGTAGTGATGCCGTCACCGGTGCCGGTACGCTCACCTCGACCCGGTCGAGGGTGGATCCCACATCGATAGCCGCGTTGAACGGGCGGAGGCCCACTACCGGGTCGGGGGCTTGCAGCAGCGCCTGCCACATCGGCAACTCCGCCAGCCGCGCCGGGGCCGACGACTCCTCGACCAACGCGTGCGCCCACCGACGCATCGACGTTCCGGCGGGATCCAACACCGGAGTGTGCCCAGCGGACACCTGCGCCCACGCGGAGGCCAAGTCGGGCAGGATTATCCGCCACGACACCCCGTCGATCACCAGGTGGTGCGCGACGATCAGCAGCCGGCCCGGCCGCTGCGCGGTGCTGCATTCCGACCGGAAATCGAGCCACACGAACTGCACCATCACGCCCGTCGTCGGCGCCAACCGCCCCAACGCCGCATCCACTTGCGCCGACGCCAACGCCGCCGCGGCTTCCTCGTCGAGATCGGCGGTGACTTCCACCCGACGAACAAGGCCGTCCACGTCGATGGCATCCGACCCACCGACTTCCAGACCCCACCCGCGTTCGTCGTCGACAAGTCGCGAGCGGAAAATGTCGTGGTGCTCGAGCACGGCCTCGACCGTTGCCACCAACCCGCCGCGCTCAATTCCGGGCGGCAACTCCACCCACATGTGTTGCGAGAATCGACCGAAGCCGCCACCCCGCTCGATCAGCGCCGCCGCGACCGGGGTCAGCGGCATCCACCCGATGCCGCCGCCCGGCAACTCCTCGAGCACCACCGGCAGTCCGGAGTTCTCGGGACGTTGCGCGACTTCAGCCAAGCCGCCGACAGTCCTGCGCTCGAATACATCGCGTGAGGAGAACACCACGCCCCGGGCTTTCGCGCGCGACACCAACTGAATCGCGACGATGCTGTCGCCACCGAGAGCGAAGAACGACTCGTCGACCCCGACGCGGTCGACGCCGAG
>NZ_LTCZ01000242.1:3019-3211 GCF_001583455.1 Rhodococcus sp. LB1
CCGGTCGATCTTGCCGTTGGCGCTCACTGGCATCCGGTCGAGGGTCACGAACACCGACGGCACCATGAAATCGGGCAGGCGCGCACCGACCGTCGCGGCGAGCGTGTCGGGGTCGACGTGGGCGCCCGGGGTCGGCACCACGTAGGCCACCAGTTGCTCGGTGACTGTGCCCTGGTGGACTGTCACTGCGGC